>DATDRI010000493.1:0-5393 GCA_035291825.1 Vicinamibacteria bacterium
CTGCATGGGCAATCGACGGCCTATGACGGTTTCTCGGATCCGTATCTTCACGCCGCCGCCCTGGGAGGTCTGATCCTCGGTTGGCTGGGACTCTTGATCCTCGACCGTCTCTTGCGCCGGTGGTTCTCCCCGGGGACGGCCTTCGCTGCCGCGGTGGGGACGGTGATGGGAAGTTTTCTCTTCTGGTACGTGGGCTATCAGCCCATCTACACACACGCGCCCAGCTTCCTTTTGGCAACCCTCCTCATGGAGCGATGGGCGCGCGGTCCGACGACCGCCAGGGAGTTCGCTATTCTGGGGCTTCTGCTGGGAGCGGCGGCCTGCGTGAGATGGCAGAACGTGATCCTGGGATTTCTTCCCTTATGGAGTCTGGTCGGGATCGCGTTGGAACGCCCGCGGCTCGCCCTGCGCGAGGCGGGAGCGTTGGCCGGCACCTTTCTCGTCGGGTTCTCGCCGCAGCTCGTGGCTTGGAAGATCCTCTTCGGCCGTTTCTACTTCGGCGTGCCGCTCGGCGAGGACTATATGCGCTGGTCGCAGCCGTTTCTCGGAGAGCTCTTGTTCTCGTCGCGCCACGGTCTGTTCTCCTGGAGCCCCATCTTGCTGTTGGCGGTTGTCGGACTCCTGTTCTTCGTGCGCCGCCAGCCGCGCCTGGGTATCCCGTTGCTGATGCTTCTGGCCGGCTTCACCTACATCAACGCCAGCGTCGCCGATTGGTGGGCGGGTGGCTCCTTCGGCGCCCGGCGGTTCGACTCTGCCCTCCCCATTTTCGCGCTGGGTTTGGCGACCGGTGTGAGGGGGACGATCGGGTTCATTCGCCGCCGGCCGAGCGTGGTTCTGGGGCTCTTGCTCTTCGGCGTGGTCGCCGTCAACCTGTTGTTCATGGAGCAATACCGAAAAGGCAGAATCGCCGTCGATGACACCATCTCCTGGGAGACCGCGGCGGGGGGGATTCTGGAGGACTTCTTCGACGGTGTGGGGTATCCCTTCTCGTTCCCCGCCAACTGGTATTTTGCACTTCGATACGGGCGGCCGAAGACGCAGTATGACCTGCTGGTGGGGAAGTATCTCTTTCACTGGCACAACAACCTGGGTGGAGTCATCGACCTCGGTGAGAGCGATTCGCCTTTCTTGGGCAACGGCTGGAGCTCGGTTAGCGACTGGGAGGGGCGACCTCGGGAAGTGCGACTCGCCGTCTCCCAGCCGGCCGGTGTCTTCATACCCACCGACCGGCCCGAAACGCTCCGGGTCGTCGTCGAATGTGCGGCACCTCGCGAGGCCGAGCCCCAATGGATCGAGGTTTGGCTGAACGGAGAGCGGCTGGGAGGATTTCACCCGGGAGAGCGGATGGGCGAGCACGCTCTGCTCGCGCCCGCTCGCTGGTGGCGCCGGATCAACCTCTTGGAGTTTGCGACCGGGGAGGGAGCCCTAGCCGAGCCCTCCTTCCTGGCGGTCGATCGTATCCGCTTCGAGCGAGCGAACTAGACTTGGGCAGGCTCGAAAACCGCTTCCTTGGGCCGGGCGACCTGCGCGTCGGTGAGCTCTACCTTGCAGCATCTACGACAGACGGGGAAAATGCCGTGCTCGAGGAGCTTCTTTCGTAGGTCGGTGAACTTGGGGCTGTTCCAGATCTTTTCCAGAGTCTGCTCTCTCACATCGCCCATCTCGACTCGAATGAACGGGCAGAAGTGGACCTTTCCGTCATAGGTGATGCGTCCTCCGAAGTACGGATAGAAACACTGGCCGCGTAGGGGTTCGTTCGGCGTGTAGTACTTTTCCAGATGCTGATAGGACTGAGCGGGACGCCAGTTGATGGTAATCCCCTTGCTCTTGGCGTAGGCGACGGCGTCCTTCAAGACCGGTGCCACCAGCCGAGGATCGATCCCGGGATCATCGGTAACATAGGTGCTGATGACGGCCGGATCGCTTTCGCCGATGATGCGAAGCGTCTCCTCGACTTCCGCGTGAGTGGCGAACATGAGCTGGTTCAATCCGATGAGGTCGATCTCCAGATCCGCCACCGCGTCCACGATTTGCCGGAGCAGGTGAAGGTTGCCACCCGTCAAAGTGGTATTGACCGAAACCGGTAGGTCGAGTCCGCGGGCTCCGAAGATCTGGCGGAGGTGTTTGATGTTCTCCGCCGCCTTGTCGAAGGCGCCCCGTTGTCCCCGGATCTCATCGTGGAAGCTCCGTGGCCCATCGATGGACACGCTGATGTGGCGCAGGAATCCAGACGCCGCCAGTTCCGCCAACGCCCCGGCCTTCTCTTCTCCGATCTTCGTTCCGTTGGTGGTGACGTAGTCACAGTGCATGCCTTTATCTTGAAGAAAGCGGAACACCTCGAGGAGGTTCTTGCGAACGAATGGCTCGCCGCCGGTGATGTTGATGGACTTGACGCTCGCCTGGCTGAAGATGCGGTCCAGCTCCTCGATGGTGAGCTCCTTGGTGCGCCAATCCTCCGGGTTCAATATGTCGGCGACGTAACAGAAGCTGCAGTGGAGATTGCACAAGAGGGTGGGCTCGTAGACGACGAAATGAGGCAGACTGGGGGCCACTCCGTCGCCCCGCCGCACGAACTGCTGCGTGTGCATACGGCGAACCGTGCCGGAGACGCGGTTCTTGAGCTTCTTGAGGTTTCGTTTGAACAAAGAGAGCTCCTGGGGAGCTTGAAGAGCCCACCGCCAGAAGTCGTCATTATAGGACAATCGCGCGGTGGGCGGCCAGAGGCCGGCGGGCGTTGTCAGGATCTTCAAGCGGCCGGCGCGAATGTGCTAATCTTGGCGCGTCCTAACCGGCGTCTGACCACGCTGCCCGTTTCAGCCAAACGCTGATTGACGCCAGCACCTAAGCTTTCTACAGTTCGAAATAGCCTGTTTTGAGCCCGTTGGAGGCACATGATGATCGAGGGCGTGCGGACAAAGAGCCTGAAGTTGATTCCAGACGAGCGGGGCTGGCTCATGGAGATGCTGCGCAACGACGACCCCGTGTTCCTCAAGTTCGGTCAGATCTACGCAACCGCCACCTACCCGGGGGTGGTCAAGGGATGGCACCTCCATCGGGTTCAGGTCGACAACTTCGTATGCGTCGCCGGCATGGTGAAGTTGGTGATGTACGATCCGCGTGAAGGCTCCAGCACCCGCAAGGAGGTCAACGAGTTCTTCATCGGCGACCGCAACCCTCTTCTCGTTCAGGTGCCGGCGGGGGTCTACCACGGGTGGAAGTGTATCTCCACGGAGACCGCTGTCGTCATCAACTGTCCGACCGAGCTCTATCATTACGAAAAGCCGGACGAAGTGCGGCTCGATGCGCACTCTGACCAGGTACCCTACGACTGGGCGAGAAAGGAACGCTAGAGTCAGGTAGACCGACCCGATGAAGCTGCTGGTGACGGGCGCCGGAGGTCTTCTCGGCCGTGCCTGCGTGAGCTTGGCTTCCCAGAAACACGATTGCGTGGGACTCTCCCGGGAAGAGCTAGACGTCACCGATCGTCCTGCCGTTCAAAGAGCCATCGAGCGACTTCAGCCGAACGCCGTGCTTCACTGTGCCGCTTATACCGATGTCGATGGTGCGGAGCGCGATCCCGATCGAGCGACCGAGGTGAACGCGGTAGCGACGGGATGGGTGGCCCGGGCGGCGCGCCAAGCCGGCGCGCGCATGGTCTACGTCAGCACCGACTACGTGTTCGACGGGGAGAAGCAGACCCCCTACACCGAAGAAGACGTTCCCAATCCGCTCTCCAGGTACGGACTCTCCAAGCTCGAGGGTGAGCGCCGCGTCGCCGAGCTTTGTCCCGATAACCATCTCATCGTGCGCAGTGGGTGGGTCTACGGAGCTGGCAAGGGCTTCGTCGATTGGGTTCTTGGCCGGCTCGATCGAGGAGAGACGCTTCGCGTGGTCAACGACCAGGTAGGCAGTCCCACCTGGGTCGGTGAGCTTGCCAAGGCCTTACTCCTACTGACGGAAAAACCGGTCTGGGGAACGTTCCACTTCGTGAACAAGGGGGAGACCCATTGGCTGGGAGTGGCTCGGGTCATCGCCGAGTGCCTGGGGGTGGAGCACGCGCCTCTCGAAGAGCTGTCTCTCGCCGATTTGGCGAGGCCGGCACCGAGACCGCGTTACTCCGCCCTCGACGTTACCAAGTTCGAAGACCGAACCGGAGAGCGGGTCGCGCCGTGGAATGACGCGGTCGCTAGCTACCTGGCCGCCCTCGGTCGCCTACCCAATCTCTCGGTTCAGACCGAGTGACCAAAAGTAACGATTATGGGTTCTTTAATGAGTGCCGGCTACTAAGGGGCTTGCCAGGCCACCCGCAGTCCTGGAGAAATAGAGTGGCAGCGGGATGGGAAAGCCAGACCCGGGCGGCCAGCGGTTGACATGCATGTGCATGCCCTCTACAATGTACTCATGCGGACGACCGTGGAAATAACCGACGAGCAAAGGGCGAGACTTCTCGAGCTCGCAGCCCGGCGAGGCGAAAAGGGATTTTCCAAGCTGGTACAAGAGGCTCTCGAAAGATTCATCGATGAGGTCGAAGACCGCGACCGGCGGGTCCGAGACGCGGTATCGATACTGGGCAAGCTCGACGACAAAACCGCTAGGGAGCTCGAGACCACCGTCCAACGCTTGAGGGAAACTTGGCGCTGATCGTCGCGGACTCGGACGTTCTCATCGATGCCCTTCGCGGCCGAGAGCTCGCAAAGGCTCGCATCGCGAACGAGCTGAAGAAAACCTCCCTAGCCACAACGACGGTCACCGTCTTCGAACTATTGAGCGGGGCGAAGACGCCCGCGAGCCGGAAAAAAATTCACACGCTTCTCGCAGCGATGACAATCCTCGCATTCGACTACCGTGCCGCCGAAGCGGCCGCAGAAGTCCGTCTACAACTCGAGACAAAGGGTATCTCCATCGGTATGGCCGACTTCCTCATCGCGGGGATCTGCCTCGCTCATTCCGCTACGCTTCTCACTCGAAACCGGGCTCACTTCGAAAGGGTTCCCGGACTGCTCCTCGGCACGCTCGGGTCCGAGTGACGATAGGAACTTAAGCCGATGTCATGTAGCGGCTGTTCCGACGTTGAAAGCAACGGCGAGACGGTCGGCCACCGCGAGCCCATCGAGCGTCGGCCGGAGCCAATCTTCGTCGAGCTCGAGGAGCCTGTCGGTAGAGAGCTTCGCCACCAGATCTTCGTTGACCTTCAGAAAGTCGATTCCGAACCGCTCGCGCACCCACGCGAGATCCAATCCGTCCTTGGTGCGCATGCGGAGCATGACGGCTTCCAAAAGGAGATCCTCGTCGCTGAGTGTCTCCCGTCCGTCGACCGCGCTTCCTCCGCCGTCGATCTTCTTCTGCCAGTCGAAGAGTGAATGCTCGTTCCAAAAACGGGAGCGTCCGTCGAA
>DATDRI010000494.1:0-3830 GCA_035291825.1 Vicinamibacteria bacterium
CGACCGCCTGCGAGAATCCACGGAAGGCGAGCTGGTGGTGCTCTTCGGGCCGGAGCACGGGATCGCCGGTCATACCCAGGATCAGATCGAGATCGCCGACGGCTCCGATACCGGCAGGGGCATTCCGGTTCGGAGTCTCTACGGGGACACGCGCATTCCGACTCGGGAGATGCTGGAGGGGCTGGACGCCGTGATCTTCGACGTTCAGGACGTCGGGTCGCGTTACTACACCTTCATCTGGACCATGGCGCACGCCATGCAGGCCTGTGCTCGAGACGGCAAGAAAATGATCGTGCTCGACCGTCCCAACCCGATCGGCGGCTTGGGGGTGGAGGGTAATCTCATCGAGGAAAGCCACTTCTCTTTCGTGGGGCTCTATCCGATCGCCAACCGGCACGGGATGACGGTGGGGGAGCTGGCCCGGCTGTTCAACGAAGAGTTTGGGATCGGATGCGATCTGACCGTCATTCCGATGAAGGGTTGGACCCGCTCACATTGGTTCGACGACACCGCCCTGCCTTGGGTCATGCCCTCGCCGAACATGCCCACCCTGGACACCGCCACCGTCTATCCGGGCGCGTGTCTCTTGGAAGGAACGAACCTTTCGGAAGGAAGGGGGACGACGCGCCCCTTCGAGATGATGGGGGCTCCCTGGGTCGACTCGCATCGGTTGGTCGCCGAGCTCGAGAAAGAGGATCTGCGGGGGGTTCGTTTGCGGCCGGCCATCTTCCAGCCCGCCTTCCACAAGTTCGTGGGCCAGGTGTGCGGCGGCTTGCAGCAACACGTTATCGATCGCGAGAGCTATCTCCCGGTGCGGACCGGACTGGCGATTCTCAAAGTCTTGCGAAGACTCTGGCCGCGTGAGTTCGCCTGGCGGCAGCCGCCCTATGAGTACGAAACAGCACGACCCGCCATCGATGTCCTGGCCGGAAACAGCCGCATCCGGGAGCAGATCGACGCCGACGCCCCGCTCGCCGAGATCGAAGGCGGCTGGCAGGAGGATCTCACGCGCTTCCGGCGGATTCGATCTCGCTATCTGCTCTACCCGGATTCGTAGCGTAGCTACTTCTCGAAGAGCTCCTCCACCGGGATGACTCTCACCTCGCGGACTGGGAGCTCGAAGCGCTCGATCTTCTTGTCCTCTTCGAGCACTTCGGGAGGTGTGCCGGGCGTTTGGTAGGTGACGGGGCTCACCCGGTTCTCCCGGAGAGCGGCCGCCAGGTCGCCGGCGCTCGAGGCCACCATGGCCACTCGAAAATCCCAGCGATCCAGGTGTTTCTTCACCGCGCGGTTCACCTCCCCGGCGGTCATGGAGCGAAGCCGCCTCTCGATCTCGTCGATGTAGTAGTCGGTTCCATAGAAACGCGAGTCCATGTGATACCCGAGCCGGCGATCCAGATTCTGCACCCAGAGCTTGGAGTAATGGAGAAGGTAGTTTCGGGTAGCCTGAAAGTCCTCTTCGCTGATCCCCTGTTCGACGAGCTTGCGCAGCTCCCAGAGGGCGGCCCGCAGGGCAAAGTGGGCGTTGGCCGGCACAACCGGGCGAAGCCAGATGCTGAAGAACTGCTGGCGGCGCGTCGTATTCGGTAGGGGAAAGGTGCTCCCACCGTCCTGAACGAATTTCTCGATGTAGGAATAGTCGCCGTAGTTCAGGCCCCGCTTACCGCGGAGGTTGTTCATCAGGACTCCGTGGAAGGAGCGATGATCACCCAAATACGTGTTCGCGACCAGCAAAGGATAGAAGTCGGGGTCGGAACGGGTGACCTGGAAAGGAAAGCCAAGGCTGATGGCGGTGGAATCGGCCGCCTTTTCCGCGATCCACACCTCCATACCCTCGGCGGGTGACGGGCGCGGCAGCTCGGGTGGCGTTTCCTGTCCTTCAGGAAGGCCCTGCCTTAAGTCCTTTTGTACTCTCTCCGCGAAGCCGGGGGGAAGGTCTCCCGCCAGCCCGATGTGAAGAGAGGCGAACGTGTAGCGATCGCGGTAGAAGGCCTTGACGTCATCGAGAGTGATGCTCTGCAGTCCGGCGACCGTTCCCTCCGGTATGTGGCGGAAGGGATGCGCCTGGTAGAGCATCGCTTCCAGCAAAGCCTTCCCTAGGTCTTCGTCGTCGCTTCCACGGAGGGACTTGCTGAGGTAGTTGAGAAGCTGGTTGCGGTTTCTCTCGAAGTCTTCGGGATCGAATCGAGGCTGGAGGAGCAGGTCTTGGAATATCGAATAGAAATCCTCCAAGAAGTCCCGGTGCACCGCCCCCACGATGGTGGTGATCTCTTTCTCCGTCTGTGCCCCGACTCCCGCTGCCAGGGGATAGAGCTTTTCAATCACCTGGACTAGGGACAGCTCCCGCGTGCCCCCTTCCGAAATCATGGCGGCGGTGAGCGCGTTCAGGCCCTCCTTGCCGACCGGATCGTTGGCGGAGCCGGTGTGGAACACGAAGCGAAAACTGACCAGAGGGTTTCCCGGGCTGTCGACGATGACCGGCTCGTGATCGGCGAAGGATGCCGCCGCGAACAGGAGGACCAGCGCGCACCCGAGAGATGCTGGCAAGGACATCGTTTCTACTCCTCTCCCTTCACGCCGGCGGCAGGCTCGAGCGTGACCATGGTGCGCGTCTCCGACCTGAGGTACTGGCGAGCGACCTGGTTGAGCGTCTCCGGAGTCACCGCGTCGTAGAGCTGGTAAACACGATTGACCGTTTGGGGGTCGCCGGTGAGAGCCAAGAAGTGGGAGAGCGTATTGGCCACCGCGTCGGCGGTGTCCATCCCCATCAGGAACTGGTACTTCATGTGGCTCTTGGTGGCGGAGAGTCGCTCGGGATCGAACCGCTCGGTGTGAAGACGGTCCACCTGAGCCAGGATGGCGTCGCGCACCTCACCGAGCTTCTCCGGTTGTCGCACCCGGGTGAGTATGGTGAAGAGCGTGGGGTCGGCCTGATCGAAGGCTCCGGCGCCGATGAAATCAACCCACTGTTTTTCGATGACCAACTCTCTATGAAGGGCAGACGTTTCTCCGAAGGCGAGCTGAGAGAGAACATCCAGGATCGGCATCTCAGCGCTTTCCGTATTGAAGGCCGGCGCCCGGTAGGCGATCATCAAGTAAGGTAGGGTCGGCGCCGGCCACTCCAACTTCACCTCTTTCGGTTCCGTCTGGGGTGGCTCGGTCGGAATTTTCCCGGCATAGCTCCCGCGCTTCCACTGACCGTAAGCCTCCTCTACCAACCGGGTCAGCTCCTCCCAATCGAAATCACCCACCACCAGAATCGTCGTGTATTCGGGACGATAGAAGCGGTCGAAGAACTCCAGGCTGTAGTCGTACAGGGTGGGCATGGCCTGGATGTCTTCCAGGAAGCCGATGACCAGGTGTCGATAAGGATGGACCTGGAGCGCCGTCTGGTACATTTCTACTTGCAGAGCCTGGACCGGGTCGGAGGCGTTCGCGTTGTACTCGCCCAGCACGGCACCCGCTTCTTTCTGGAACTGCTCCTCGCTGTACTTGAGGTTCTGGAAGCGGTCCGACTCGATGTCGACGATCTCGGGCAGGGCGCTCGAGCTCGCCAGTATGTGATAGCGGGTGCGATCGAAACTGGTGTTGGCGTTGGAATCGGCCCCCATGGAGGTCAGGACATCGTTGAACTCCTCCTCACCGTATTTCTCGGTTCCCCGGAACATCATGTGCTCGAAGAAGTGGGCGAAGCCGCTGCGACCGGGCTCGACCTCGTGTCGTGAGCCCACCCTGACAATCGTGTAGTACGACAGCAAGCCCGGGCTGTCGAAGTGAACTCCCACCAGGCGCAGCCCATTGGCGAGCTCCTTCTGATCGATGGGGTAGGG
>DATDRI010000495.1:0-3688 GCA_035291825.1 Vicinamibacteria bacterium
TCATAGCAACTCCTTCCACGTCGTATCGCCCTTCATTTCCAGAGAGCCGAGAGGCTGGAGATGGTAAGATTTCTTTCGCCAAACTGTCCACTGTCCAATGATGAGCCGGATGGTAGCCGCTCTGCTAATCGCCGGGCTAGGTGCGTTTGCTCCCGTCCTCGGTGGCTGGCTGGAGCCCAGCGTCTATTTTAACTTTGGTCCCGGCGATGAAGATTATCTCGAAGGTTACGAGTCTCGCTGGGAGATCGATCCCGACGGACTCGCCACGCATTGGAACAGCTACCAGAGCAGAGTGCGGTTGCCGCTACGACTCCAGGGAGGTCGCTTCGCCCTGACCTACCGCTTCTCCCGCGTCTACGGCGAAACCGCCCAAGTCGAGCTTCGCGTGAACGGCGTTCTGGCCGACCGGTTCTCGGTTCGAGGGGGTGCCTATCACGAGCGGTCGGTCGTGATCCCGGGCAGCGTGTTGAGCAGTCAGCCTCTCGAGCTACAGTTCCTGGCAGATTCCCATGAAAGGCGAAACCGCGGACTGCGCATGGACTGGTTGCGACTCGAAGCTCAGGATCGACGGGGGCGGGTCGTGCCCGGCCCGTCGATTCTGCTCTGGAGCGCGCTGCTCTCACTGTCCTTCTGGCTGCTGGTGCGGGCCTCGCTCCAAGATTCACGCTGGTCTCTTCTCTTGGGAGCCAGCCTCCCGGTCGCGGTGGCTCTCTACGGAAGCCTGGCCGGGCCTTTCTCGGTCGTTCACGTTCTTCGCTCGGTGAGCTTCTCCGGTCTGGGCGTAACCCTGGCGGGTTTGTGTCTCACTCCCTGGGCACGGAAGGCGGGCGCTCCTTTGGTTCCCGTCATTCTCGTCATCGCGTTTCTCGTCCGGGCAGGTGGATTGTTTCATCCTCTCTACTACTATCCCGACCTGCGCTCCCACGCCGACCTTGCCCAGATCGTGTCCGAAGCGGGACTCGACTTCTGGGCTCGGCCTTCACACTACATCACCCAGCAAGGGGTATGGGCTGAAGAAGCCATGGGCGACACCTATGCGTTTCCCTTCTCGCCGGTTTTTCACGCTCTCTTCGTCCCGTTTCGCCTCGACTTCTTCTCTCTGATCACGGCGATGAAGCTCGTTGCCTGCTTGCTCTCTGCGCTCGAGGTGCTGGTGGTCTTTGGCCTGGGCCGTCGCCTCCGGGACGCCGAGACGGGAGTATGGGCGGCAGCCTTGGCCGCTTTTTCACCGGCGGCATTTTCCCGGCTGCCCTATGCGTTCCTGGCGGCGGTGTTCGCACATTTCCTGGACACCCTGGTGCTGGTGGCTTTATTCCCCAGGAAAGCAGACGGTCGGCGTCACTACTGGCTCACGCTCGGTCTTCTGGCCGCTGCGCTCGCTGCCTATCCCGGCAGTCTCATCAACTTCGGGATCTTCTTCCCCATCTTCGGACTCTCGCTCCTCTTGAGAAGGACGCCGGGCCTTCGCCGCCAGGGGCTGACGCTTCTAGCAGGCTCGGCAGCGGTGGCGATTCTGGTTCTGTCCGTCGTCTATCGAGAGTTTGTTGGAGTGTTCTTGACGGAGCTGCTTCCGCGTTTCCTGGCGAGCGAATCGCGAGGCGGGACCGTGTCGGTGGGAGCAACCCTCACCATGCTGATGCAGAGATTCTGGGTTTTCTTCGATGGAGTGTACTTACCGTTGGTGGCAGGAGGCGCGCTCTTGTGGTTCCTGCGAAGACCCAGTCCCTTCTTGTCCCGCCTGCTGCTTGCCTGGGGATCGACGTTCGTCGTCCTCATCTTCTTGAGAACCGCTGCTCCCGACCTCTTCAACAGGGTCAAGGAGATTCTCTGGATCGCTCCCTTCGTCTCGCTCGCGGCGGGGGAAGCGCTTGCCTGGGTGCAACGCACCCTTCCCGCCGGCAGATGGATGGCGGGTGGCTACTACGCCGTGGCCATCTACTACGGCCTGAGCTTCTACATCACTTCCATCGCCGAGAAGTTCGTTCTCGCCCGGTGACCAAGACCCATCGGAGTATGAGAATCGTCGTCATCGGCGCGGGGATCATGGGGCTGGCCTCGGCCCTCGAGCTCGTCGAGGATGGCCATGAGGTCAGAGTCCTCGAGACGGCACCCGCTCCCGGTGGTCTGGCAGGATCCTTCGATTTCGATGGGACTCGGGTGGAGAAGTTCTACCATTTCATCTGCGGCTCGGATCACGTTTACTTCAAGTGGTTGCGCCGGCTCGGCCTCGCCCAGCGGCTTCGTTGGAGGCGAACCGGGATGGCCATGTACTGGGGCGCTCGGCTTCACCCTTTCGGTGACCCGATGTCGCTTCTTCGATTCGCCCCGCTCTCCATGACCTCTCGAGTCCGCTACGGGGTCCACGTGTTGTGGGCGCGGCGTCGAAAGGATTGGAAGGCTCTCGAGGACGTACCGGCCCGGGAGTGGCTTCTCCGCGGGGAAGGCGAGGAGCCTTACCGGGTCATCTGGGAGCCTCTGCTCCGACAGAAGTTCGGCGAAGAGGCCGACCGCATCTCCGCAGCCTGGATCTGGAGTCGCATTCACCGTCTGGGAAGCTCCCGAAGGGGCTTTTTTCAGGAGTGGCTGGGTTTCGTGGAAGGGGGAGGCTCTCAAGCGGTCGTGGATGCCCTAACCGGCGCAGTGCGGTCCCGAGGGGCAGCGATCCAGTGTGAGGCGGCGGTCGAAGAAATATTCTTGGAAAACGGCTTGGTGGTCGGCGTTCGTGCAGCGGGTAAGGACTATCCGGCCGACGCGCTATTGTCCACCATCCCCTTGCCCATCCTGGTCGACATCGGACGGAACCTTCCTGAGGACTACCGCCGCGCCGCAACCGACCTGGGAAATATTGGTGTCAGATGCATCGTCTTGAAAACGAGACAACCGTTGACTCCCTACTTCTGGATCAACGTGAACGACGACCAGCTTCCCATCATGGGTCTCATCGAGTACACGAACCTCAACCCTCCGGAAGCGTTCGGGGGCCACAGCCTGATCTATTCTCCGCAGTATGTTAGCTCGAAGGACGCTCAGTATCGCCGCAACGCCGAGGAGGTTTGCCAGGAGACCCTGGAAGCCATCCAAGAGATCCGGCCAGGGTTCGATCCCTCGTCGGTGGTGGGTTACCGGGTTTTTCGCGCCCCCTACGCACAGCCTGTCTGTCCGGTGGGGTTCTCCCGTCGCCTGGCGCCCATCCGGACTCCGGTGGCGAACTTGGTCGCGGGAGACACGTCACACTTGCTGCCTCACGATCGCTCCATCTCCGACAGCCTGGCTCTCGCCGAGCGGCTCATCGCCGCGATGCGCGAAGTGGTTGCGGAGAGGCGGAAAAGAATCGCCTAGTCGTCGCTTGGGCGTGAAGGCGGGGCCCCGTCCAGCCGAAGCCCACACCGTTCTCCGCGGGGCGGAGGCGAGTTAGTCTTCTTCCTCGGCCTGTTCGTCCTCATCGGGAGCGAACGTAGGCTCGTCCCCCGACAGGTAGAAGGGAACCAGACCCCTTTGCACTTCTCTGATGGCGATGGCGGCAGGCTTACGAGACTTGGTTCGGATAAGCGGCGCCGCCCCTTGCATGAGCTGGCGGGCGCGCAGGGAAGCGATGTTCACGGTCAGGAATAAAGAACCTGTTTCCGATGCTGCCACTGGGAAGACCTCCTAATCTCGGACTACGAAAAAAGACTGACACCTATCCTTG
>DATDRI010000496.1:0-1535 GCA_035291825.1 Vicinamibacteria bacterium
ACACCAACACTCCCCACAGGGCGGCGACCATCGGCGCGCTCTGTCCGATGGCATAGGAGATCGCGAACCCCGCGGCCCGGCCGGCAACGAGGTTGAAGGCGGTCCCGATGCTCCAGATGAATCCACCGAGGAGTCCCAGCACGTGCCAGCTCGGTTGGCCCGCAGTGTAACCCGACAAAGAGACCGGCTTTCCAACGAGGGGTTTCTCCATGAAATAGATGTTGAAAACGAAAGTGGAAATGAGAGCGGCCAGCGTAAAGAAGACGGTACTCGTATAGGGCGTCAGCTGTCCGGCGCCTTCCGCCATGGAGGCGGCGGTGAAGGGCGACCAACTTCCCATGAGGAGACCGCTCACGATGCAGATCCAGATTCCCTTCTTCGTTACCTTCAGCTTGCCTCCCCCCAGCTCCTTGTAGGCGAGAGCGTCGGCGATGATGGCCACCAGGGCGAGGGCGACTCCGGCAAAGAGCAGGGCGGGGTTTCCGGTACGCTGCACCAGGTAGGTGAGGATGGTGCCCAGCACCAGCGCGGTACCAATGGCGACGGGAAAGGCCACCGCCAGACCGGCGATGGCGATGGCGCCGACCAGAAGGATGTTGGCCAGATTGAAGACAATGCCCCCCAGCATGGCAAGTCCCAAACGCGGCCCGGTGGCTTGCACCAGATTGGGGAGGAACGCCTCCTCTCCGCCACCCCAGCTTCCCAGGGTGAACGCCAGGAGGACGGCCATCACGAAAATGCCGATGGCGTAGTCCCAATAGAAGAGCTCGAAACGAACGTCTTTGGTCAGCTTGTAGGTATTGGCCCAGGAGCCCCAGCAGATCGCGCAGATGATCATCATGAGGAGAGCCAACGCGTAGGATTCAGGTATGAACATGTGATTCCCCTTTCTCGCTAGGGAGTAACCGGGTGGTTGGCGACACCCGGCGAATGATTGCAGCACTCTAGCACAAAGGCGATGAAAAAAGAGGCTCAGAATACGCCCGGCCGCCTGCGCCCGCGTCGTGGGTTACAGCGAGGATCGCACCGGTCTCTTCATCAGCGCTAGGAAGGCCTCGATGAAGCGGGGGTAGTCGAGATCTTGTTGTACTTCGACTCGACGCACGTTCGCCGGAGGACGTCTACTCTGGTTCCAGAAGAGCGTGGTTCCGTAGGAAGCGCCGTGATCGATCTCGACGTCCAGCCACATCTCTTCGCTGCGGGTGACGACGTCACGGTGGAGCAGGGAGAGGACCGCAATCTGGTCGTACATGAGTGGGGAGACGGGATGCTCCGCTCGTTCCAAGAAGGTCTCCGCGAAGTAGCGAGCAATGGGTGAGTCACCTTCGGCAGCCGCTATGGCGACCTCCGGTGTAAAGGGAGCTTGCTCACAGATATTTAGAGGCGTGAGGGTTAGGCGGCGCCAGGGTGCGCGGAGGACCATCCGCGCCGCCTCCGGATCCATCCAGAAGTTGAACTCCGGCAACGTGCCGATCCCGCCCCCCATGATGACGATCTCCCGGGCCAGAGTCGCTGTCTCGGGATCCTTCGCCACC
>DATDRI010000497.1:0-11792 GCA_035291825.1 Vicinamibacteria bacterium
AAGATCGGGGAAGAGGGCTACCCGGTATTGCAGCGCAGGATCGGTCTATCCCTCACGAACAAGCTGGGTTTGGTGACGGGGGCGATGGTCTCGAGTCGGCCGAGTTGGATCGAGGAGTTGTCTGTCCAGCGCTCGAGGGGCGACCCTCGCAAGGAGACGAATTAGTGGAAGATATCAAGGTGGATTCCGATCCCAGGCCGATGGTGCTTCTTACATCGGTCTGCCGCCCCTTTGGGGGGCCTGGCGAGGGCGATTCCGTTGGAGCGGAGCTCTTTCACGCCCAAGTGACCCGCGCCCAGGGGATCTTCAGCCTTCGGCAGGTGATTCGCTGTTGGGCCATTGATTATCTTGCGGAGAATATCGAAACCCCTTGTGTGGTACTTCATTACCCCTCGGCGCGCGAGTTCATTCGGGAGCTGAAGGCCGGCCGTTATCAATATGTAGGCATCAACTTTGTCGTCGCGACCTTTCACAAGGTTCGTCGGATGGTGGAGCTGATTCGGAAACATGCGCCCGATTCGAGAATCATTCTGGGCGGCTACGGCACGGTTCTTCCCGACGAACTACTAACACCCTTTGCCGATCACATCTGTCGGGAGGAAGGCATTGGTTTCATGCGTCGCCTCCTCGGTGAAGACGCGAAAAAGACTGTCTTACATCCCTATGCTCCGATCCCGGCCGTCCGTCTCTACTCCTATCAACAACCTTCTAAAGTCGGTCACCTCACGGCTGGCCTCGGCTGTCCTAACGGTTGTGACTTCTGCTGCACATCGCATTTTTTCAAGCGAAAGTACGTTCCTTTTCTTGGAACCGGTCGTGAGATCTATGACGAAATTCTAGCAATCGGGAGAAAGGCTGAGGCGCGCGGGGACTATTTGAGCAGCTTCATATTCATCGACGAGGATTTCTTCCTTTACAAGAAGAGGGCGCGGGAATTCCTCCAATGTGTGCGGGAAGGAGGCAAAACGTTCTCTCTGATGGGCTTCGGCAGCGTAAAGGGACTTTCGCAGTTCAGTGCCGACGAGATCGCCGAAATGGGTTTCGATACTATCTGGACGGCCTTCGAAGGCGCCGAATCAGGCTATGGAAAACTCCAAGGAAAGAACCTGGAGGAGCTCTATGCTGACCTGAAATCCCGTGGGGTCTCGCTTCTTTCTTCGATGATAATTGGTTTCCCCTATCAGAATCCGAAACGAATTCTGGAGGAATTCGATCGCCTCATGAGTCTGGGGCCCTCGCTGACTCAGATTCTCATCTACTTTGCCTTTCCGGGAACGCCCTTTCATCAACAGGTCTTGGCCGAAAAGCGTTACCTCCCAGAATACCAAGAGAATCCCGACCTCAGGCGCTGGGACGGTTTTGCCATGCATTTCAAACACCCTGAGTTCAGCGCGCCTCAGCTCGAGGCTCTTCAGAAAAGACTTTACCGACAAGACTTCGAACGCCTTGGCCCATCCATTGTCAGGCTGATTCGGGTCTGGCTCGAAGGCTACAAGAACCTCCGCCACTCCCCCAATCCGTTGTTGCGGGCACGCGCTGAGAAAAAACTGGAGCTCATCCGGTCCTCCATGCCGGGGATTGTCCCGGCTACGCTTTTCGGACCCAACAAGGAAACGCGCTCGCAAGCGCGCGCCCTGTTTCGGGAGGTCCGAAAGGAAATCGGGGGTATCTCCTGGCAGCACGGACTGCAATGTCTCGGGTCACCGATCCTGGCCATATGGACGGCGCTTGCAAATCGGCTCAGAATCTTTCAACAACCTGGGCTTCTCCGAATAGAGCATCGCTTGGAGATCCCTAGCCAACGGGAGATTCCCATTTTCCGACTTCAAGGTGGGTTCCACGCTAACCCATTCGCCGTCCTGGCAGAAGACCTGAGCCAAAACGCTAGAAACTTGTGGACCCATGCTTTTGGAAGGCGCGGGCGTTTCGGAGAAGAATTCTCGGCGAATGCGGTAACACGTTCGCCTCAGGCTTGAGTCTAGCGGAAAAGCAGGCCGACCTTTTCGCGGGAGAGCAGAGAGCCCAATTCCTACCGGGAGCCCGCGCCGGCAGCGAGTGGATTGCCGGACCCCGCCCGTAGGCTTGGCCCCCGCACCAGCGTTTCCAGGCTGATGGACTCGAACGTGCAGCGGACGAGCTCATCGACTTCGTCGAAGAGGCGGCGAAGACGGCAGGTCGGGAAATCCACACAAGGCTTGGTGTATCTCTCGGCGAGAAGGCACCGACCCTCTTCGCGTTCCGCCTCGAGCACACGGAGGACGTCTTGCACCGTGATCTGGGAGGGAGGCCTCGCGAGACGGTAACCTCCTCCGATGCCACGCGTGCCGATGGCGATTCCTGACCGAACGAGCTGCTGGAAGACCTTGGACAAGCCTCCTTCCGAGATCCCGTAGCGCTCCGCGACGCCCGTCACGGTGACGGGCTCTTCACCGGTGAGGGCCATCTCCATCGCCGCATAGAGCGCGTAGCGAGTGCTCTTGTTGAGATTCATCGTTCTCCTTAGTGGTAATCAGCTGGTTCGGGTCTTCTCCAGATCCAAATCCAAACAGAGCCTGGCCGCCGGCTCGAAACCTTCGTGGTTGAAGAAGCTGAGCATCTCCAGATTCTGCCAGCTCACCTCGGTTTGAAGTTTCGCGATTCCCAGACCGAGAAGATTGGTACGCAACTGATCGATGAGCGCCGATCCGATCCCGCGTCCCTTGAAATCCGGGTGGACACCCATGGCATCGAGCACCGCCACGCGCTCCATCATCCCGAACTCGCCATAGTAGACCTTGGCGAGCAGAAACCCGACGAAACCGCCGTCGAGCTCGGCGGCAAGAGAGACTTCCATGCCGGTCTCTGCCAACGCCGCTTTCAACTTGAGTTTGTAGAATTCCTCGCGCCGGCGCCCCAATATTTTCGCGTCGAGGGCGATGACCGGCTCGAGGTCTGCCGGTCCCAGCCGGCGAACCAAGATGTCTTCCGTTTCGCGGTTGGCTTCCATACTCATCTTTTTTTGTTCCCCCGGTCCCTGCTAGGCAATGACTAAGCCATGAGCTGACCCCCGTCGACCCGAACGACTTGACCGGTCACGTAGGAGCTCAACTCGGAGCACAGGAACAACACCACGCGAGCGACATCGTCTGTTTGCCCCAGGCGTCCCAAGGCGCTCTCGTCCAGAGCTTGTTGGCGAAACTTGTCCGAGATTCCCTCCGTCATACGAGTCTCGATCCAGCCGGGGGCAACGACGTTCACGCGAATCTGAAACCGCCCGAGCTCCTTCGCTGCCGTCTTCCCGAGGGCTATCAATCCGGCCTTGGACGCAGCATAGTTCGCCTGGCCGAACTTGCCCCGCTGGCCGTTGATAGACGAAATCAATACAACGGCACCCGCCCCGGCCTTACGGAGGAGAGGTGTCGCCTCCTTCAGGAGGTAGAAGGCCGAATCGAGGTTCACGGAGAGGACTTCCGACCAGGCGCTTTCTTCCATTTTCCAAAGAACCGAGTCCCGAGTGATGCCCGCGCAATGAACGACGATGTCGAGCCTTCCGTGGTCTTTTCCTACGCGAGTGATCAGCTCGTGGACCTGGGGAGGTTGTGTCAGGTCGCAGGGAAGACGGACGGCATCGCCGCCGGGCTCCGAGCGATCGGGGAGATCGACGCTCAAGACCTTCGCTCCGGCGGCGAAAAGAAGATCCACTACCGCGGATCCAATGCCTCCACTTCCGCCGGTGACCAGGGCGACTTTCCCCGTGAGCGAGACGAGTGACAGCAGGTCGGATCGAGCCATAAGTCACGCCGCCGGTAAAGAGAGGCCCTTTTGCTCGAGCTTTCGGGCCCGAAACGCCCCCCACAAAGCCGCTCCCATTGCTCCCGCCAGGATCGAGTCCTGGTGGGCCCGAATGTCGATCGACGCCTTCTGCTCGGCAACGGCTTCTCGCATCGCCCCCAGGAGACCGACGTCCGCCGCCAGCCCTCCGGTGACCAGAACGACCCCTTGCGCGCCCGCCGAGGTAAGCAATCTGAGATAGCGTCCCGCCATCGATGTGTGAATGCCCTTGAGGATGTTGGGAATGGTGATGCCCCGGGAAACCATGTTGATGACATCCGTCTCTGCCAAGACCGCGCAAATGGAGGAGCAGGTTTCCGGTTTGTCGGCTCTGAGCGAGAGCGGTCCGATCTCATCGAGCGTGACACCGAGGTAGCGCCCGATGTTCTCGAGGAACTGCCCTGAGCCCGAGGCGCACTGGCTGGTCATCCGATACCCGAGAACCTTAGCCTTGGCGTCCATCAGAAGAGCACGAGTGTGGAGCGCTCCGATGTCGATAACGGCCCGCGCTTCCGGGTCGAGAAAGAGCCCTCCGCGCGCGTGAGTCGTCATGCCGTAAAAATGGCCGGTCCGGAAAGAAATGAGCTCGCCTTCGCCGGTGGTCGCGATGTAGCCCAGGTCGTCGCGATCGAGTCCTGCCCCGCCGACCGTTTCGTCGAAAACCGTTTCGGCGAGGCGGAAAAGATCTCTCTTGCGAATGCGTTCAGCGCGTCCCGCCAGCACGCGCGCTCCGGCTTCTCCCTTGTCTTCCATGACCACGACTTTGATGGTGGAGGAGCCGATGTCGATGCCGGCGGTCAACAGGGTCTTGTTCTCTGGCATCGTGACATCCTCACTTGGCTCAGTTGGCGGCCGCCGCTTGGTCTGCTCGCCGGGAATCTCTCAGGGCGAAGAGAGCCGCTCCCAAGGCACCGGTGTAGATCGAGTCCGGCGAGATGTTGATCTTGATGTCCCCGTAGTTCTCGGAGATCAGTGTCTTCAAGGCGTCCACCGCGGCAGGATTCTTCGCGACGCCACCGGTGAAGGTGAACTCGTTCTTGACGCCGCCCGAGCGCGCGAGCAGGGACATTGCGCGCAGAATGATGGCCCGATGCAGTCCCGCCAAGATGTCCTCACGCTTTTCTCCCAAAGACAACCTTTCCCTCAGCTCGGCGCCCGCAAAGACCGTGCAGGTCGAGTTGATGCGAACTGGACGGGTGGAATCGCGGGCGAGGGGACCGAGCTCGTGCAGACCCAGATTCATCTCGTCCGCGATATAGCCCAGGTAGCGCCCGCACCCGGCCGCGCAGCGATCGTTCATCTGGAAGGACGTGACGATGCCTTGATCGTCGACCTGGATAGCTTTGGTGTCCTGCCCGCCGATGTCGAGAACGGTGCGAGTCGTCGAGAACAGGGCGTGGGCTCCCAGGCCGTGGCAGAGAATCTCGGAGCGGATCTGGCCTTCGGGGAAGGGAAGCCGTTGTCGACCATAGCCGGTGCCCACGCTGCCGACTTGATCCAGCTCGATGTCGATCACGCGCTCGACCGCGCCCTGAAGTCTTTCATCGGTTTCGGACATTTGGGCGAGGGCCGCCGCCGCATGGGTCTCGAAGTTTCCCGCCGCCGACCGAGAGTTTTCGACCTCCAGGATCGCCTTGTCGAAGAGCCCCACCAGATAGTCGAATCTCACTTCTTTGTTCTCGATGGATTCTGCCTCGGCGAGCTTGAGGTAACGGCTCCCCGCCAGATCGCGAAAAAAGTCGCTCTTCCGCGAGGCTCCTTCCGCGAAGAGCTCCGCCGCCTCGTCGTGCATCGTGCCAAGAATTCTCTGCACGCTGAGGAGAAAGCCGCCGGAAGGATTGATCCTTTGGAGCAGCTCGGTCAGATCCTCTTCCAGCACCCGGAGCTGGCCGAGGTATTGTTGCATGTGAAACCTTCGCTCGAGCTCGCCAAGGAGCTGCGCCTTTCTTGCTTCCGTTACACCGACCCGATCGAGCTCCGAGGCCACCAGAGAGAACCGCGTGTTGATCAAGGCTTCGCTCAACACGATCTGGCAGGCGACGTCGTAGTTGCTGCGAGAGTTGGTGATGCCGCGTCCCAGGATCGTGCCCTTTTCTCCCAGGATGACTGCCTTGGTGGTGGTGGATCCGAGATCGATCCCGACGTGGTAGTTCATGCCGCGCCCTCGCCGAAACGTTTTTGCTCGATCATCTGAAAGTAGGACTCCAGCCGGTTCTTGATGTTCGCCGCGGAAAAGTAACGCGGGTCGACGAGGTCGCTTTCGATGAACCCGCCCGGCTTACCGACGCGATTCTCCACTTCACGCAGGATATGGAGCTGTCCGGCGGAAAAAGAGTTGCAGCTCTTGACGGAGTTGATGAGGAATCCGTCCGCTTGATAGTCGCGGACGTAGCTCGCCAGCATTTCGACCCGTGAGGGCAAGTTCAGATTGGTGTAGCAGCCCATGCAGTACTCGGCCAGAGTCTCTAGTGGTCGGGAGGGATCGTGCCGAAAACCGAAGTCGTAAACGCCTCCCACCTTGGTATAGGTGGAAGCGACCACCACCGCGCCCTCGTCGGCGAACATCTTCCAGAACTCGCGGAAGCTGGTCCAATTGGGCGGTCCCTCGACGACGATCCGGTAGCGTTCTTCGGTGAGCTCTCCGTCGGGTGTGACGGGGCCCTTGCCAAGACGGATGCTCTCCTCGGTCTCGGCGCGCAGCGCTTTGTAGTATTCGACCGCGTCTTCGGTTCCGCGAAAAGAAGAGAAGATGGGTCCGATATAGTAGACGCCGCCGAAGTAGGCGTCGATGGGGGAGGGTTTGTTCTTCGCCGACTGGAGCACCCAGACCAGATCATCCTCCGCTTGGGCAGAGCGGGCGAGACACTCCTTCAATCGATCTTCGTCGTAGCTCTTTCCGGTGATCTTTTCTAACGCGGGAATGAGCTTCTGGCGGATCTGATCGACCACGTACTGCCTCATTGACTCCGTGATCCGCCCCTCTCCCTGATAGGGGACGTGGACCATGACCACCGGGCACTTGTATTCCTCCCGCAATAGCTCGAACCACTTCATGAAGGTGAAGCAGCCGGTGTAGGAGAGGAGAAGCAAATCGGGCTCGGGCAGTCGCTCCCCGGTGGGTCCGATGTTGCCCGATTTCATCATGCCGATGTCCGACTTGACGTAGGTGCAGACGTCTTCGGAGTGGCCGAGCTTCTCGGCAACCGCGATGTAGTCTTTGGATTTACCCCGCATGCCCGATTGCAACGCATTGATCTCGGGGAGCACGGGCAGGACGTCGAACGCCAGAAGGAGCTCGGTCATGTTGCCGGGAACGAAGGTGTAGACGGATTTTTCGCCGGTCGCTGGAGCCTGCGCCAATCTTGTGAAGTGCTCGGCGAGCATCTTCTTTTGCCGCAGCTGGCTGGTGTCTTTTTGAACGGTTGTCCTTTCGGTAGGATTCGCCATTTTCTTTACCAGTCAGACGGACATGCGGTTCAAATTGTCCGCGGAGGTGGATGGTTCTGACGTTTGTTCCCACAACTTGATGGAGTCGGCAAATGTTCCCGCTTGTTCCCGGATAACCTGAAACTGGCCGCTGTTCTCGGAGTACTTGAAGGCGGTCCAAGGAATTCCCGCTCTTTCCACCGCGGGCGTCACCATGGGTTGGTCGAGCAACGCCGGATCACAGAAGCTGGGAGCGCAGAAGAGAACACCTTCCGCGCCGCTCGCCTTCACACGCCCGACGAGATCCTTCCCCTTTTCCGCCTGGTCGATGTAACGGGTAGGGCTCGCCATCGAGCTTTCGAGGAAGGCCGTCACCAAATTGTCGAGCGGATCGCCCTCGACCGCGATGTCTTTAGTGATCCAGCGGTGCACTTGTACGAAGTCATCGTCCACGATGTAGCACCCGGCGCGTTCGAGCGTCTTGATGAGCCCGAGGGGCGGCTGCTCGCAGAAGGAGCCGGTGAGCACGACGCGCGCCTGATCCATGGGCTTGCGTTCGTTCGCCGCTTCCACCAATGCCCGATAGGCTCGCAACATGCCGGTGTGCTCCTCGACGGGCAAAGGCAGACCGGCCCTGAGAACCAAGTAGAGCTCGTGGGTCGGGACCCGCCACGGTTCCTTCTGGCGAAGCTGGTAGAGTCCTTGCACCAGACGACGGTGCTCGTTGTAGACCTCGATCGACTTGCGCAGCGCGTCGTCCTTGAGTGGTTTCGCACCATGCTCCACGAGATCCCTCGATAGCTCTTCGAGCTCGCGGCGGAAGAACGCGCCGCCGATCTCGCGATCGAAATTCTGTGGAACGTCCAGGTAGCGGACGAGCTTGCCGGGGAACTGCATCTTCCAAATGCCGGAAAGATTGCGGATGACGTCGCAGATCGCGGGGAAGAGCATGCCGTCCAGGCAGTCGAGGCTGCCATTCAACCCGAGCTCGATGGTGCTCCTGGGGATGTGGCAGATGTAGGACTGGTAGAAGGCATCGCCGCGGATGATCTCCAGATCGTCGCCGCCCCCCATGAGGCCTACCGGTAAAACGCCCTGGGCCCAGAGGAGCTCGCGCGGCACGTAGATCGGCATGAAGCCGATGGCGAGGCTTTTTTCACGACGTTTCCACTCGCGGACCGATGGCAAGCTGTAGTCTCGGTAAAGAGTTTCGGCTCGCTCTAGGAGTGATTCCAGGTCCTTGCTGGTCATCGGTTTTCCCATTGGGGGTCGCGTTTTTCCATGAAGGCCTTGAGACCCTCCACCGCATCCCGGGTTGCCATCAACTCTTGCAAGTAGATCCGTTCGACCTCTTCGAGCTCGGTAGTGAAGCGCGCTCGTAGACCGTATCGTGCCGCTTTCACGGCATAGCGAAGGCTCGACGCCGAGCGGGGCAATAAGTGCTCCTTGGCGTAATCGAGAGCCGCTTCGCTCGGATCCTCGGCGATGACATCGATGAGCCCCATCCGCTGCGCTTCGTCCGCCTGGATGATCCGGCCCGAGAGGCAAAGGTCTTCCGCGTTTCCGCGCCCTACTCGTTCCGGGAGAATCACCGAAGCCACCGGCGGGAACACGCCGAGCACGATCTCGGGTTGGCCCAGACGGGCGTCACTCGAAGCAAAGACACGGTGGCAGCAAGTAACGAGCTCGAGCCCCCCACCGAGGCATTGTCCTCGCACCGCTGCCAGGACGACATAGGAGCCATCGAGCATCGTCTGCAGCATTCCATGAAAAGCGCGAAGCATCGTCTCGACGTGCTCGGGCATGTGCTCCGGCACGCTCGCCCCGAAAGAGAAATGGGATCCACGTCCTTCGAGACAGAGAGCCTTGAGATCAGCGGCGGCCGCTGCGCGCCGGAAGACCGCGGTGAGCGACTCGAACATCTCGCCGTCCAAGATGTTGCCCTTGGGGCGATCCAGGAAGACACGCCAATAGGCTCCGCCCTCCACCGGCTCGACGGTGACCGGTCCTTCCTTGGCCATGGTTCAAACCTCCTTGAGGTCGAGCTCGAGCTGCACGTAGGGGCCGCCGGTGAAGCCGTTCGACCGGAAGAACGAAAGCACCGGAACGTCATTCCTTCGCACCATGGTCCTCAGTCGGGTGACGCCGGCTTCACGGAAGCGCCGGCAGGTTTCGGCCAGGAGTCCCGACGCGACCCCGGTTCGGGCGTAGGGCACGTCGGTGGCGACCGCGAAGATCCAACCGCAAGCCTCGGAGCCGAACTCGAAGGCCCTCACCTCGCCCAGCAGATATCCGGCAAGGGCCGACTCGCCGTCCGCGGCCAGACCAACGCGGAGCGATCCATCGGGAGAGTGGAAAAAATCCTTGAAGACCTGCTTCCAATAGTCTTCCTTGAGGAGGCCGGTCCGGAGGGCGTCGATACGAGCCACCTCGGATAGATCTTTTGGCTCCAGTTCGCGAAGCTTGAGATTGGTGATCTGGGGAGTTGGTATCACGGGACTCTTGCTCCGTGCGCTCTGGCGAGAATCTCCTCGACCAATTCCTCTGACCAGACGCCTCCTTCGGCCAACCGCCGTCGCAGCAGCAAGAAGTCGGGCTCCCGGCACTCTTTCGTACCTTCGTGAAACGCGCGAAACCCTGCCCGGCCTTCGGTCATCATGTTGAGCGCCAACCAGGCGCGATTCGTTTCCTTGTTGCGATCCCAGTGCTCGAGCTTGTGCTTGCGAACACTCTCGATGGTCTTGGAAAGGCAGCCAGGCATCGTCATCGCCAGGCGGTAGACGAGGGAATCGGCTTCTTGATCGAGGAGTGACAGGTCGGTCTTTCCGCTCGAAAGTGTGTCTTTCCCCTTCTTGCGATCTTCGCCGGTTTTGAACTCGCCGTAGACGATTTGGCCGCTCTCGTCGATCCACCGGTCGGTGATGACCAGAGGATTGGTGACGAACCGGTCTCCGATCTTGAGTGCCGGGACGACCTTGGTGATTAAACCTAGACGAAGCGCCTTGTAAGGACTCCAATGCTCGCAGAGGGTGCAGCTTTCCATGGCAGCTTCTATGCCGACGAAGAGCGGTAGGAAATCAGTGCTGCCGCCGTCGGGTGCCGAGCCGTGCTTGGGGCCAGCCTGGCCGAACAGAGCCAGATCCTGAGCGATAGAGAAATCGCAGGCCATACCGATCTCCTGCCCACCGGCGATGCGCATGCCGTTGACGCGGCAGATCACCGGCCGGTCGCACATCAGAATGGCACTCACCATGTCGTTGAAAAGCCGCATGTACTGCCGGTACTCTTCCGGTCGTCCCGCGTAGTACTCTGCGTATTCGGCGGTGTTGCCACCGGTGCAGAAGGCACGATCGCCGGCACCGGTGAAGACGACCCCCACGCACGCGCGATCCATCGAGGCTCTCCTCATACCGAGGATGACCCCCCGGACCATATCGGTGGTGTACGAGTTCAACTGCTTGGGGTTGTTGAGAGTGATACGGACGGAGTGGAGCCCTTCGACGGTCTTGCCTTGAGGATCTTTAAGAGGCGTTTCTTCGTATAGCACTCCGGGAACGTCCGCTCCTGTGGTGAGGTTGTGATCTTTCAATTCCATGGCATTAACTCTCCGGAACGAGGATGACGCGACGCGAGACTTTTCCGTCATGCAGATCTCTCAGGGTCTCGTTGATGAAGGCGAGGGGGCGACTCTCCACGAACGGGGTGAGAACGACTTTCCCCGAGAGGATCAGATCGACAACGGCCGGGTAGTGTTGGGGCAGGCAGCCCCAGTTGCCCTGGGCCGTGGCGTCGAGGGCCATCAGGTTTGAGAGACGAAGCTCGACCTTACGGGGAGTGTAGCCGACGACGGAGAGGTAGCCGCCCGGGTCTAGCAGACCGAAGGCGGTGCTCTGTCCTTGAACGGTACCCGATGTCTCGAAGATCTTGTGTCGCCAGCTGGGGACTCCTCGCTCCTTGGCGAAGCCGCGAACCGCGTTGCGCACGTCCTTGAAGGTCATCTCATCCGGCCGCAAGGCGAGTGAAGCCCCGTGCGCCGCGATCAAATCCAGTCGTTGGGGATTGACGTCTAGGGCGATGACGTGGGCGCCCAGAGCGGCCGCGATCTGTACGCCGAAGCCCCCCACGCCTCCCACTCCGACGAAGATCGCAACATCGCCTTCCGACAAACCACTGCGGATCACGGCTTGGTAGGGTGTCGAGACGGCGTCGGCGATCACCGAGAGCTGGGACAAATCCAAACCGTGGGGATTCGATTTCGGATCGGCCAGATCGGGCACTTCGCAGAGTCCGTTGGCGGGAACCCGCAGGTGCGTCGCGAAGCCTCCGTGAACGTCGTTGCCGGGGAAGATCTGTTGCGGGCAAACGGAAGCGTGACCCTCCTGGCATGCCTCGCACGCCGCACAAGGAATCACCGCCGGGACAATGACGTTCTTCCCCAACCAGGACTCGGCTCCTGTCCCCGCCTCGATGACGGTGCCACTAACCTCGTGGCCGAGGGTGAGGGGGAAGGGATGGCGCGTTGGGACTCCGTCGTACAGGAAGCCCAGATCGGTGTG
>DATDRI010000498.1:0-3269 GCA_035291825.1 Vicinamibacteria bacterium
GTCTTGACCCTATCGACGCGGCACGGTTAGTCTTTGTGACCTGTGCCACGCGCAAGCCGCGCGGGAACGAATCTCATTCGAGGTGAGTCATGCCAGATTTCTCGAGGATCATAAACATGGCCTACATGCGCATCTTGGGACGTCCGGCGGATCCCGGAGGACTGGAGGGCTACGACCGCTCCATGAACCAGGGCATGACCGAGGCCATGATGCGGGAGTCTCTTCTGAGAAGTGCGGAGTACGCCGTGAACAACCCCGACCAGGCGGTTCAGGCAGCAGCAGCCTCCAAGCATCGATCCCCACCAGCGAAGAAGAAGACCAAGGCAAAGGGACCCAAGAAGAAGACCAAGCCCCCCCGGCAGTCGCGATAGACCTCCCATGCCCGATTTCTCGCCCATCATCGCTGACGCTTACCAAGAGATACTCGAGCGCCCGCCGGACGCCGGTGGGCTCGCTGGCTACAACGCCGGCATGAATCAGTCGATGAGCGAGGCGGAAATGCGCGAGTCCCTCCTCAGGAGTCCGGAGTACGCCTCCCGGAATCCCGATCCCGGCATCTCCGAGCGACTGGGGCTCAATGCACATGTTCCGTCCAATCCCATACTGCGGGACATCGCCAGGAATTTGGGGATGCAGTGGATCCGCGTCGATTTCGATTGGTTTCGCATCGAGCCGCAACAGGGCAGGTTCCGTTGGGAAGAGACCGATCGGGTGGTCGACCGCGCCTTCCGGCTGAACGTGGAGCCTCTGGCTACGCTGTCCTATACACCGGCCTGGGCTTCGTCCAATCCTCAGAACCCGGCGGTAAGCGATCCGCCGGCTGAGACGAGCTACTGGACCCGGATGGTGAGGGAGACGATCACGCGGTACCGCGATCGAGTTCGGTTCTGGCAATTCTGGAACGAGCCCAACCTACGCGAGTTCTGGGGAGGGACCATGACCCAGTACCGGACCGAGATCCTCGAGCCAGCGGCGCTGCTGGCCAAGCAGATCCATCCCGCTACTCAGGTGGTGGCGCCCGGTCTGGCCAACATCGGAAACTGGAGGGATTGGTTTGAGGAAGCGATGCAGGCGAAGTCCCACATCGACATCATCAATCACCACAATTACCCGAGCGACGGACGGGAGGTCATTGGCGAGCTGGAGCGAGACCAGATCTTTCGACCTTCCCTCCGCACTCTGATCAGGGACCTGGGAGTAGAGGACAAGCCCTTCTGGATCACCGAAACGGGCCGGGAGACCCGGGAAGGAAATCAGCTCGAGTATTACCAGGACGTGGTGGCTAGTCTGAGGAACAGCGACTGGGTGGACCGGATCTTCTTCTTCCATTATTGGGACGGACCGGATCAAGGCGACGGCGGGTTTGGGATCGTCAATGCGAATCTTTCGCCCAAGCCGGTGTATTTCTTCTTGCAGGGAGTTCTGAGGCCGGTGGCGGTGGTCAGCGAGCTCGTCTCCTAGAAGACCGGAACGGGAGATCATGCCCAATTTCGCTCGCATCATTCAGAACGCCTACCAGGAGATTCTGGAGCGCGCCGCGGATCCGGAAGGCCTCAGGGTCTACAACATCGAGATGAACGCCGGGATGAGCGAAGCGGATCTCCGGGAAACGCTTCTTCGGAGTCAAGAGTACGCTCAGAAGAATCAGGGTTTTCGGCCGGCGGTCCTGGGGATAGGTTTCAATTTCGATTACATCGGCTACACCAGCTTCGGTTTGCTGGGCCGTTCGGTGGAGGATCAGATCGCCTGGGTTGAGCGCGGCGTCGCGGAAGGAGTGGTGGTCTTCCGTATCTTCTCCGACACTTCCTTCTGGCCCAGCGATCCGCTGTTGGACCGCGTTCCCAAGCACCGAGCGGTGGACGACACCGGAAGACACCCATCGCGGGAGCACGTGCGGACCGTCCGGCAGGCCATTCGTCGGGCGTTCATTCCGCAGCGGGCGGTGATGGAATACGTCATCCTGGTGACGCAGTTCGAGGAGAACGGCCCGCTCTTCCAGAGATTCGAGGCCACCGAGAACTATGTCTTCGAAGTAATGGAGCGCTTCAACGACGAGTCCAACATGATTTTCGAGCTGGGCAACGAGGTCGACATTCACGGGAAGGGGTGGGAGCCGGACCGAGTGAACCGGGTGCTGGCCGAGGTGAGGCAGCGATGGCCTCACGTCATCATCTCCTGCTCCTCGGGCCAAGAGCCGAATCCGGCGTTCGACGGGTACATCTATCCCCGGGCTTCCTGGGGTAACATTCACTATCCGCGGCGGGACTTTCCCGACCTCAGTTTCGGCTGGCCCCGGTTCAACCGCCCTCTGGTCGACGACGAGCCCGAGTTCTTCCCCCGCACCAACGTCGAGCAGTACCTAACCCACCAGGCCCTGGTATTTCAGCAGAATGGGTTCATGACCGCACACACCGAAGAAGGCTTTATTTGTGACCCGAGAGTCCAGACCGATCTGCCTCTATTGCGGGCGCTGGCCGCCGCCAGCTCGACCCGATCCGCCCGGGCCGGTCGGCTCCGGCGCCGGAACTCTTGACAAGCCCGTCAATTAGCGCTAAATATGGGCCTAGAACCCGACCACTTAACGGCACCTGTGTCTAAAGGCGAATGGCTACCGGTGAATTTCGATGGAAGGCGAACTATCTCAAACGAATCGATCTAGCCGCCGCTTGACCCCGCGCAAGCCGGTGACCGTCGCCTTCCAGGATGGCGAGACCTCCTTGGCCTACGGGGTCGTCACCAATATCTCCGAGACGGGAGCCTGCGTGGTGACCGATAGCTCGGTGGGACAGGGGAGGATCGTGCTGCTCCGCATGAGCTTCTATCGGCATGCCGATCTCTTCGAGACTCAAGCCCGCATCGTCTGGAGTGGCAAAGAGCGAGGCACGTTTGCCAGCCTCCCGTCGGCAGTTCTGCAGGGCGTCCAGTTCACCCAGCTCACCGACCGCGAGCTAGGGAAGCTCCGACAGCTTCTGGACTCTCCCGACTTCGTTGCCGGAGAGGCGTGTTCGGTAACGCCTGAGTTCGAGGATCTGGTGAGCGCCCTGAGACAGGACCTCGGAAGGCTCGGCACGAAATTGCGGCAAGTAACCGACGCCGACGCCGATTAATCCCCTCCCATTCCCGAGACGCACTTTCCTTTTGGCTAACGAAGCGGTACAATAAATTACTTCCCAACCACCAAAACAAGCGCCTAGAACGTTGGCCGAAGTCGACCGGACTTGGGTCTAGTGGACAAACCTGCGTAACCCGTGGAGGTAACGATGGCTCAC
>DATDRI010000499.1:0-19164 GCA_035291825.1 Vicinamibacteria bacterium
CGGGTACTCAAGATACTCGTCTCCGATGTGATAGGGCACGGAGTGCAAGCCGCTCTCACCACCATGTTGCTCAAGGGCATTTTTCAGGAGGCGGCGGGGCGCGCCACCGAGCCGGTCGGGCTTCTCAAGGACATGAACGGCAGATTGCACCGCGTCATGCCGGAAGGCATGTACGCAGCGGCCTCGGTGGTCTTCGTCGAGCCCGGCAAGTCGAGAGTGCACGTCTGCAATGCAGGGCTTCCTTACCCCTTCGTTCTGCGAGCCGCCGAGAGGCGACTCGACGAGATCGCGCTGGCCGGCACTCCTCTGGGCCTTTTCGGTGAGGGAGGCCTCGTTCAATACGAGGCGCGGGGTTTGAGCCTGGAGCCGGGTGACGTGATGCTGCTGGGCTCGGACGGAATCGGCTCCATAATGGATGAGGGCGGCGAGATGTTCGAAGATCGGCACTTGCGGCGGGTGTTGAGCGAGCTGGTGGGAGCCGATGGGAGCAAAGTGCTGGAAGGCTTGATGGACAAGGCCATGGTCTTCGGCAATGGTCAGCCGATTCCCGACGATGTGAACCTGATTGCTATTACGCGGAACTGACACCACCATGAGGCTGATGTTCATCAGCCTGGTGGTGGAATAGACGGCCCGCCCGGGCAATGACTAGTAAACCGCCAGGTACCGGTTCAGCTCCCACTCGTGCACTTGCGCGATGTAATCGTGCCACTCCGCCCGTTTGGCCGCCACGAAGTGCTTGAGGATGTGGGGCGTAAACGCCTCCTGGACCAACTTGTCTTTCTCCAGCGCGTCCACCGCCTCCCGGAGGTCCCCCGGTAGCTCGTCGATCCGCAACCGCCGACGCTCTCGGTGGCTCATGTTGTAGATGTTCTTGTTGATCGGTGGGCCGGGGTCGATCTTGTTTCTTATGCCGTCCAGACCGGCCTTGAGCATCACCGCCAGTGCCAGGTAAGGGTTCGCGGAGGGATCGGGCATGCGCACCTCGATGCGGGTGCCGGAACCGCGTCGCTCGGGAACTCGCACCAGGGGACTCCGGTTGCGCATGGACCAGGCCACGTTGGTTGGCGCTTCGTAACCCGGCACCAGCCGCTTGTAGGAGTTGACCAGAGGATTGGTGATCGCGCAAAAGCCTCGGGCGTGGCGGAGAATGCCCCCGATATAGTGCAGTCCGGTGTCCGAGAACTCGAACTGCCCCCGAGGGTCAAAAAAGGCGTTCTCCCCTCCCTTGAAGAGTGATTGATGGGTATGCATGCCCGAACCGTTGATTCCGAAAATGGGCTTCGGCATGAAGGTGGCGTGAAGCCCGTGCTCGAGGGCCACGTGTCTGACGATGAACCGAAAGGTAGCGATATTGTCTGCGGTGGTGAGCGCGTCGGTGTATTTGAAGTCGATCTCGTGCTGTGCCGGCGCGACCTCGTGATGGGCCGCCTCCACCTCGAAGCCCATCGCTTCCAGCGCATTCACGATGTCGCGGCGCGCGTCTTCTCCCCGATCGACGGGCGTGAGGTCGAAGTAACTCCCGGCATCATGGGATTGGGTGGTGGGTCCATTGGGCCCCCGCTGGAACAAGAAGAACTCTGCTTCCGGCCCCGCCATCATCGTGAAGCCCATCGCCTTGGCTTCCTCGGTAATTCTTTTCAAGGCCAGCCGGGGACAGCCCTCGAAGGGCGTTCCGTCAGGGTGGTAGATGTCGCAAATGAGCCGGGCCACCCGCGTTGTAGCGTCCGTACTCGCGCCGATTGCCCAGTCCGGGAGAATCCGAAACGTGCTCAGGTCCGGGCGTAGGACCATGTCTGACTCCTCGATGCGCACGAACCCCTCGATCGACGAGCCGTCGAAGGCAATCTCGCCGTCGAGAGCCTTCTCGAACTGCCGATAGGGCACTTCCACGTTCTTGTTGACGCCGAGAATGTCGGTGAACTGCAACCGCATGAAACGAACACCCAACCTCCGACTGGTCTCCAGAATGTCCTCTCTGGTCCAACTCGTCCTCGGTTCGTAGTCAACGGCTTTCTTCGCGGTGGTAGTCGCCATGGTGCCCCTCCCTTTTCTGCCTCTGGTCCTGCTCTCTCGCTGGTTCCGCCGGTCCTGCTCGGAAGACTACCCCTCGCCTCAAGCGATGTCAACGATTCTGTGCAGCTATGGTACTCGGGCGAGGCTTTTTTATAGTCCTGGCTCCTCCCCTGCAGAATTGGGCTAGAATCACTGCCAAGAGTGCGGTTCTACTCATACAGCGAACAAAAGCAGAAAACGAAGCGGCGAGGAGGAGGGGAGCTACAGCTTGATATTCGGTGTGAGCTGGAAGGCGGCGGAGGGTTTGGCGAGAAGGTGACCCTGAACGTAGTCGACGCCGATCTTGCGGACGGTCTCGAGCTCGTCGAGGGTCTCGACTCCCTCGGCGATGAGGCGAGCATCTATCTTTTCGGCCATCACCCGAAACGCCTGCAGCATTTGTTGCTTGACGAAACTGGTGTCGATGTCGCGCACCATATACATGTCCAACTTCACGTAGTGAGGGCGGAGGTGCACGATCTTCTCGAGCCCCGAGTAGCCCGCACCCATGTCATCGATCGCGATCAAGCACCGCATGTCCGAGAAGTACTTCATCGCATCGACGAACAGCGCGTAGTTCTCGATGGCCAATCGCTCGGTCACCTCGAGTACGATCTGTTCCGGCGCCAAGTTCGTTCCCTCGAAGAGATCGATGAGGTACTTTCCCTGGAAGCTCGGATCCCGCATCGAGAATGGCAGGGTGTTGATGAAAAGCTTGTACTGTCTCTCGAGATTGCCTCCGGCCTGCAGCGCCTGGCGCCGGCAGAGATGGTCGAGCTCGAAGAGGAGATCGGTTTTCGTCGCCACGTCGAAAAGCGACATCGGCGTCTCCAGGGGGGTTCCTTTGGGGCCTCGGCACAGCGCCTCGAACCCGTGCGGTTTACCGGTTCGTAGGTCGAAGATGGGCTGGAAAACCGTGTCGATCTGCTGGCGGAGAATGATACGTTGTAAGAGCTGCTTATTCTGGAGCTGACGCAGCTGGCGGTTTACCTGGGCGGCCTGCCTGGCCTCCTCGATGGCCCGAAGGATGAGTCGCTCTTCCCGGATGAGTGGATTACGTAATGCTAGCGACGTACCGACCGTGATCTCTCTGCGCTCGTGCAAATAGTGTAGGGCGGTCTTGGAGATCTTGCGCGTCAGGTAAGACTCGATCCGGTTAGCGATCTTTTCCAGATCTTCCGCCAGCAGAAGCTCCTGGGCGTTACGGGGCATGAGGAAGATCAGAAAGACATCCCCCGCCAGCTCGTTGAGCGCCACCACGTCTCCGGTGCGGAGCTGCTTTCCTTTCAGCTCGAAGACCACCTCACGGACGAGCCTCATGAGGTCGTCGTAGACGTCACTCCCGTAATCCCGCTCCACCTTGTTGATCTCGGAGACATCGATGAGCAGGAGAGCGAGAAACCCCGAGTCGGCGAGCCGTGTCTTGAGCTCGTCCAAGTGCTCGCGATAGGTGGCGAACGACTCAGTTTGCAGTCCGAAGGCCGGATCGCCCGCCTGCGTCGATGCCTCGGACGGCTCGGCACTGGGCACAGGAGAAGAAGCACTTCTGGGATCCATGATAGCTCTCTCCGAAGACTTGGCGCGTTGTTTCATGGTAGCAAGCGTAGGCCTGGACTGTCAAAGCGATGCGGCTCTTGTCCCCTCCGGCGCGGGTGGCGAGTGGTTTCGAAGGACGCGAGCTGCCTGGGGCGTTATTCCGACTGGCCCCCTTTGAGCACCTCCCCCAATCCCTCCATGTCCAGATCCATTCCCATAACGGGCCTCTCCGCTTCCGGCTGTGGCTTCGATCCCGGTTTCTCGGCCAGCGGTACCGCCGACGGTTCGTCACCTCGAGGTAGCGGCGGTTCACCCTCTGCCGGCGGCGCCCCGGGCCCTTCCACATCCACGCTCGGAAAGGGCGGACCCGAGGCTTCCCAGGAAGGAACCGCGGCATCGCTCTCGAAACGAGGCCCCGCCCCGTTTCCTCCTGGCTCCACGCCGGCCCCGACGATGGGTACGGTCGGAGCCGGACCTTCCGAAGATGAAGCTTTCTCATCGACTTGCCAATTGTCCAGAAGTGAGGAGCCGTCATCCTCCACCAACTCGACCCAGCCGAGAGACCGAAAAGCCCACAGCAGCCGGCAGACCTCCATCTCCTTGAGCGCGGAATCCGTACATACCTCCTCGGTGCGCTTGGGCTTGCTGAGCATGGCCAAGAGCTCGAGGGCGGGAGTATCGAGATCCAGGGAGCGCAGCGACCCCTCCGTACCCGACACCGTCCGATACACGGAGTCCAATTCTCCGATCCCCCTCTCGATGCGCCACCAGCTTTCGATCCCGCGGATTCCATCTACGATGAGCTGAGCGGTCGGCATGTTCAGGGTGATCGTCTCTTTGCTCGGTAGCTCCTGCTCGACAAAACTGTACTGCGCCTTGGTCCAGCGAAAGAGACTCAAGACAATGGAGCGGACCTGGCCCACTACCGCCTGAACGAGCCCCTTGGGATCCAAGGCTCCGCTCTCCACCAGGAGCGTCCCCAGTCGTTTGCCGGGCTGTACCAGTTTGCTGAGGCGGGCCAAGTCCTTGAGGGTGACGCGTCCGGTGCGGAGCAAGTACTCGCCAAGTCGATCGTCGATGGAAGAAGATTTCGCGAAGACGAAGCTTCCCTCCCGCACGAAGAGCGTCTTTTCCGCCTCTCCAGTCGAGAAGGTCAAAAGACCCGTACCCTTGGTCTCACAGACGGTCAGTAGGATATCGGGCACGTCGAAGTCTGAGCTGGCGCAATCCAGCTCGCCCTGCAGGGGGGTCCTCTTACCGACAGGCATTCTCGTTCTTCGGCAACCGATTGAAAATGGACTATTTAGAATTATAACCCAGAAAGGAGCACCGGTTAAACGCCTACCCGGAGGTCGGGTTCGGGGAAGCCTGGAGGCGGCTCTCGATCAGCTCGCGCACCTTTTCCATCAGCCTTCTTCTGTCCTTGTGGCTCAGCTGGGAGGTCGCCAACGGCTCGTGGAAAAAGATCTCGATGGTGCCGGGGCGAATGGAGAAACTCCCCGGTGGCATGAGCTGGTGCGCCCCTCGAACGGTGATGGGCACAATCGGCACCGCGGAATCGATGGCCAGATAGAACCCTCCCTTCTTGAACGGAAGGAGCCCCCCGTTTCGACTGCGGGTCCCCTCCGGAGCCAGAAGGAATGACGCGCCCTCCCGTGCGATTTGCACGGCCTGGCGCATGCTCTCGATAGCTCGGTCCCGGTTGCTCCGATCGATGGGGATGAACCCCCCCATTCTCATGGCGGTGGCCAGCACCGGAAGCCTGAAGAGCTCCTTTTTCCCGAGGGCCCGCACCTCGCCCTTCAGGACGAGGAACACGGCCGGAACGTCCAGATTGCTGGCGTGATTCATCATGTAGACGAAATGCCGACCGGGGGGGAGCCTCTCTTGACCGTGAACGATCAATCGAACTCCAGCGATGGCCAGTCCCAGCCGAACTCCCAAACGACCCAGGCCATAGAGCAGGAAGGACGAACCGGTCAGGGCAGCGATGGGAATTGCCACCAATCCGGCCAGCAACGTGTAGAGCGGAATGACGAAGAGAAGAATGAGGGACCGGATCATGGCACGCAAGCGAACGGCCGCGCCAGGAACCGCGGCCGGCGCCAAGGATTACAACACTTCATCCCTGCGGCACGCCATGGCGCGAATCGGCCATCGGCAGGGGCGACTGGTTGGGCCGCCGGTGGTGAGGCCGGAGAGTATGGGATGGGCCGGCGCGCCAACCGCTCGCGGGTCGCTGGACGGATTCCTCCTGCCTAGCTCTTGATCAAGTAATGGATGAAGTAGACGGAGTCACCCCTCCGCACCCTTATCCGGAAATACTCCCCATCCTTCAGGATCTCCGACTGCATGCCCTGGGTTGGAAGCTCACTGGCCGGCCATTCGATGGCGAGATCCCTGGAAACCTCCTGACCCGATTTGCTGAGCACGAACCAGGTCTCGCCCCCCATTTCGGTCAAAGCGATCTGGCAACTGCCACGGGCCACCGTTTGTTCCCCGAAGGCGATGTCCCTGGGAATATTGACGTTGCCCTGATAGAGGACGTTCCCTTCTTGTGCCACGGCGAGAGCGGAGAAGAGCAGCGCACCCACGAGCGCGAGGGAATTGGCGAATATCCACATGAAAAACCTCCTTACCGGCACGCGATTCCTACACCCACTATATAGAACAGTCTCCATCACGATGCAATGGGCAGACAAAAAAACCTCCCAGCCCTCGGCAGGGGCCGGGAGGTGTAGGGGTCAAATCCCTAGCAAAAACGATTGATGGAGATGGAAATGGGAGTCCGTCGGCGTCCCTTCCCTTTGGTCTCTAAAGCAGCGCTCGATCGACCTTTCGACCTTCGCGTCGACTTGGACTTAGCGGTGAAGGTCCCCTCAGCCTTGGCGGCCAGAGTGGTCTTGCGGAGCAGGGCCTTCAAGCTGGTTCGGCTCTTTCTCCTGGAATCCATGCCGCGGGACAAGGCGAGATCGATTTTCGTTTCGACGAGATCCTGTGACTCGCCCGCAACCTCGGCCACCTCACTGACGATGAGGAACCGAGCACGGTCGAGCATCCTTTTCTCCCGAAAAGAAAGACTCTTGCGCTTGCTCAAGTAGGAAAGGCTCTTGAGAACCCCGGCTACGTCGTATATGGAGCCACTCCTCATTTTGTCGGAGTTATCCTTGTAACGGCCCTTCCAGTTAGCATGCTGCTCCACTTTCTTGTTCTCGAGCAGATCGAAAATCCGATCGACATCCCGATTAGTGATGACCCTCCTCAGTCCGACGCCATCCACGTTGGCAATAGGCACCATGACCTTGGTGGCGTTCGAGAGAATGCGGAGCTTGTAGAATTGCGATGTCCGGGCGGGCTCGGAAGTGCCCAGAATATCTTCTACTACTCCAATTCCATGGTTGGGATAAACAACCTTGTCCCCAATTTGAAAGGCCATTAACACCTCGCTTTCTTACAAAAAGTGGCGCAATCTTATCACATGTCAGCCAGAATAGCAACCAATTGTTGTGCCTAGAAGTCTATTCTTCTTGATAGTTTAGAGGCTACGACGAGGCAGATCCATAAACATAAGACAAAACACCAATTCAGCCTATTACTCTATGGTTCCATACGAATTGCCCCTTATTAAGACGGGTGGTGACAAGGTGGATGTATAAATCGCTCTTTTGCAATAGATTACGATCGGCGCCCACGCCTCGGTCGGAGCACGAACGGAGGCGTTCCTTCGATCCGTACACTTTCTTTTTTTGATCTCCAAGGGATCGAGTGGGCGCAGAAAGACCGGGGGTCGGATTCCCGTGGTAGACTCAGTCGCGACGGCGGCAGGTTGCAGATATCGGAAGGGCCGGAGTGGCGGAACTGGTAGACGCACGGGACTCAAAATCCCGCGGGGCCTAGCTCCGTAAGGGTTCGACTCCCTTCTCCGGCACCACGCCGGTGCGCGGGGACAAAAGTCAATTCGCTCGCCGGAGGTTCCCCGACCACCGGCTCACAACCTGCTGGCCTACTTCGCTTCTTCCACACGAAGGATACGACCCGCAAAATACTTGCCGTGGAGCTCCTCGATGGCCAGCTTGGCATCGCCATCTTCCATCTCCACGAAACCGAAGCTGCGATCGTCGACCAGTCGAACGGAGTGAACGGTTCCGTGCTCCTCGAACAATTCTCGGAGCTCTTCCTCTGACACGGCGAATGGTAGGTTGCCCACGAGAATCTTCTTCACCCTACCGCTCCGATGAGCCACCCCGCCGCCGCGACGCTCTGGCTCGAAGCCGCTCCCAGGAACCCCTCCCCGAAAGGAGTGTGAGGGCGATATTAGCATCGGGCAGATGGCCGCGGCAAGAAGGGGGACATGATGTGGTGTTCTTGGTGCAGTCCGTCGGCGAGGCGGCGCGGTTGGGGAGGCGGGAGGAGGATCGCCCGGGGCTGATTGGGGTTCGGGCCCACCCGCCTTCGCAGAGCTTCGGCGTGGCCACGCTAGAGCCGTTGGCACCGACCGGGGGCAACCGGCTAAGCGGGCGGGCTTCCTCCTCCCGAACGGCGGTTATTAGTTGTAATACTCTCCGCCGGTTTGAGTACCCGCCGCCAGAGCCATGTTGCGCAGGCTGACGGTCGTGGCGAATGTCTTGCGAACGTGGGTGTCGTCCGGGTCGAATACTCCCTCCGATCCGCCTTGGAGATTCGTGCTGTCGCTCCGACCTACCACCGACAACCTCACACGCGTGATCCAGGTCGCCGGGTCATCCAGGTTGGGTATGGCCGGCACGTCCACGAAGTTCGTCGAGTTGCCGAGGGCATACTGAAGCTGCAGATTCTCGATGTTCTTGGCCACCGGGATCCAGGGCTGGCCGTCACTCAAGTCACGACGCTCGAGAGTCGGGTTGGGCGACGGGGGCAAAGGGCTGATGCGGTACTGAATCACCCGAAACCTCCCGATGATGGCGCAATCGGGATGTACCTGGCCGTTGAACCCTCCGGGAACGTTGGTGCCGGTCACCTCGTGGCCCGGATTGTGAGTGATCTTGAGTGTAGGGCTTCCGCCGGCGCTGGTCATGGTGGGGGGCAAACTCACTTCGAACGGGTAGATACCGACGGCTCCGTCGCCGTTACAATCGTCAGTCTCGATGGCGAAGAGGATCATCCCTTCGTCGTAGGACTGTTCGGGATTGGCCTGGTAGGGATCGAGAGTGTCGGGATCGATGTTCAGGGTTGAGGATTGATCTATGGTGTTGCACGGCCCGCCGCCCTGCGCACTGCACTTCAGGGGCTCCGACGTCGGCACGTCGGGATCGGCGTAGATCACGGTCACCTCATCCGGGGTGATCAGTCCCCCATCGCTCCACAGAACGGCCGAATGGGCGGGAGTCTTGTAGCCTGCCATGACCAGATCCCGACTGATCATATCGACTCCGGACCGCGCGCTCTGGTTGAGATCGCTGATCTCCGGCTCGCGGCGAAAGCTCTCCTGCCCTCGCTGCAGCAAACCGAAGACCGCGGCCATCACGCTCAGCGTGAGCAAGAGCGCGATCATCACTTCCACCAGAGAGAAACCACCCTCGCTCCTCGAAAAGCGGCTTCCGACCCGTTTCATAGAGCACCTCCATTTCCGGGTGTGGGGTTCCCGGTTGCCCTTCGCCTAGATACAGGTTGCAGGGGATCGCCCACTACGCAGACAGTTTTTCAGGAAGTTGGCGGGGAAGGAATGGGATAAATCACACGGAAAACCCCTCGATCGAGCAGGGGGATTTCACCACACGACATTTTCTTTTCACCCCAGCGGGGAGCGGGCGGGATGAGCCCCCGTTTCGCCATGGCTTGGACTCTGAAGCGATACCAGCTACGATAGGCACCGGACTGGAGCCCCTCGGTTCACTACAACAGAACCATGATGACAGCCTGGCGCACGTCTTTCCTTTCGCTGGTGGGCGCAGTCTGCCTCTTTTCGGTGGCTTGTCGGGGAAGCGAGACCGATCCTTTCTTGGTGCTTTTCTGTCTGGACGGTGCGGATCCCGAAATCATGAACCGGCTGCGCGCGGAAGGTAAGCTCCCCAACATCGACCGACTGATACGTTCCGGCGCCTGGAGCCCCATGGAATCCGTGGCGGCCAAGCGCGTCCTCAGGCCGCACCCCCGTCTGGGATTGTGGTCCCCCATCATTTGGGCGTCCGTCGCGACGGGAGTCGTCCCCGAAAAGCACGGTATCCTAGACTTTCTCCTTCCCATGCCAGGTACCGCTTTCTCCTGGATAGGCAACGAGCACGGGTCTCCGCGCGCCGAGATTATCCTTCCCGAGATCCACGGTCGACCGCCGTACACGTTCCGTTTGCGCGTTCGCTCTTATCGCCCTAACAACCCACAGGAAATAGAGATCCTGTTGAACGGACAGACGATGGCCTCTGCGACAGTTGGCGAGACTTGGGAGGTGGTCTCCGCTTCCGTCCCGGAGGAGCTTCTTCGGCCGGCTCGTAATCGACTCGAACTCCTCTTCTCGAAGCAGAGCCGACCTTCCGACCGGGGAGCGTCGCGCGATCGGCGCCCTCTGGCGGGTGCCCTCGCTTCTCTCCAGATCGAGGATGCGGCAGGCGATAGGGTAGTTTCCATGGATCCGGTCTCTCACCGTTTCGCTCATGGCGAAGGGTTCTATCCACCCGAGGCCGAGCTGGTCGAGGCACAGAGCGTTCACTTGAAGTCGCGTCCCGTTTGGGGACTGCTCGGCGACCTGGGGCATCCGGTGGGAGTCGTAGGATATTGGTCCACCTGGCCGGCCCAGGAGGTTGGTGGCTTCTTGGTCAGCTCTCACATGGGCTTGCGCGGCAGGCGACAGCAGACCCGCAGGCAACTCACCTGGCCACCCGAGCTTGCCGATGAGCTACAGCCCTTGCAGCCCACCGACGCCGAGATCGGAGAACAGGTCGCCAGTCTCTACCCGCCTGCCTGTTCTCCCACTCACCCCAGAAGCCTTTCAGTGTTCGAGCAAGTCTTGTGGCAGGACGAGTTCTACTTTCGCATCGCGCAGAAGCTCCTACCTACACTTCGCAGAGGGTTCTTCACCGTCTACTTCGAGTCCATCGACGTCGGGGGTCACACCTTTCTACCTTTTCTCGACGGGGCAGAGCTTCCTCCCAACTGCCCGGACTCGCTGCGAGACGTGGTGGCGAGAATCTACCAGAGGAACGACGCATGGATCGGGGAGCTCATCGAGAACCTTCCCGCCGCCGCGGTGGTCATGGTGGTCTCCGATCACGGTATGGTAACCGCCGGCGACGCCGGCTACCACGCTCCGTACGGAGTCTTCGTCGCCTCGGGCCCCGCGATTCGCAGAGGCATCTCTTTCCACGGTGCCTCGGTCCTGGACGTCACGCCCACCCTTCTCGAGCTCTTTGACGCGGCGATTCCTTTCCAGATGGACGGGAAGGTGCTGGTGCAAGCCCTCCAACCGGAGTGGCTTGCGAAGCATCCTCCCCGTTACGCCGAGGCAGAGGCGGTCGTCGCCGAAGAACAGCCGAACCAACCGCTCACCGAGGACACTGAGGAAATCATCGATCGGCTCGAGTCGATCGGCTACTTACAATAGCGGCATCGGCATCTGGCCAAGTTGCCTACCAGCAACCAAGCTCCTTCGATGCCGGAACTACGAGTCGATCCGCTCTACTTCTATCCTCGCATCGTTGAAGCAAGCACCTCCGCCCACGTTATCCACGCTGGGCGGACAGAGCGTCGTTGCCGTACGGAGATTCCCCGAAGACCGCATCCAGGCACCCTTCGGCATGCTGACCACTCCGACCCGCGTGCTCTCGCCCACCCGCGCCCGACAGCGAACCTCCCCTTGGGCGTTGTAGACGCGCACTGCATCTCCTTCCCGGATCCCACGGGTAGCGGCGTCTTCCGGATGGAGGGTAAGCTCGAGCGTCGGGTAGCTCCACTCGCCCGACGTGCTGTTGGTCATGCGGGAGGTCGCCGGTGTCACTAAGGCTAGCGGGTAGCCAGGCTCCCGCACCGGTCGGTACCGGTACGCCTCTTCTCCGAGCACCGAGGGCGAGAGGTGGATCCTGCCGTCGGCTGTCCTCGGAAACACCGACCCGAACTGAACCGGCGCCTGGCCAGGGAAGTCGAACAGCTGCAGCTTCCCCGCCTCGAGCAGGGATACTTCCACCGGCTTGCCGTCCAAGCGGATGGCACCGGCCACCCTGCGGAGCGCTTCCCGTTCGTCCCAAGAGAAGACTTCGTGCTCCACACCCATCGCCCGACCGAGCGCCGAGAAAACCTGGTGATTGGACCGGGACTCGCCCCGCGGAGCGATGGCAGGCCGCACCCCGCCCAGCACGTAGGCGCCGTAGCCACCTTGGATGTCGTGGTGCTCCAAGAAGGTCGTGGCGGGCAGAACGATGTCCGCGAAACGAGCCGTATCGGTCATGACTTGATCGAAGACAACCGTGAAGAGATCTTCGCGCCACAGGCCCTTGAGGACGGCGTTCTGATCGGGGACGGTGGCGACCGGATTCGAGTTGTAAACGAAGAGGCCTCTGATAGGAGGCGATAACTCGTTCAGCACCTGGCCGAGCTGGGTCATATTGATGATGCGCGTCCTCCAAGTCGACTCGTCCCAGATGGGACGCAGGTCCGTTTGCAGAGCTCCCCGATTGCTCAGCGTGTAACCACCTCCCCGGACTCCAAACTTCCCAAGCAGCGCCGGCATCGCCAGCACCGCCGCCACCGCCTGCCCGCCGTTTCGGTTCCGCTCGATTCCCCATCCACAACGGATCACCGCCGGGGAGGAACGCGCGTACACTTCCGCAAGCTCTCGAATGGCTTCCGCGCTGACCCGCGCTTCACTGGCGGCCTCCTCAATCGACCAGGCCGCGGCCTTTTCCAGAAGACCGTCCAAACCTACGGCGTGGCGATCGAGAAACTCCCTGTCCAGCTTCCCGTGCTCCTGCCAGAAACGGATCATCGCCAGCGCCACCGGCAAATCGGAGCCCGGGTAGACGGGCAGGTGCAAGTCGACGAGCCGTGAAGACAGATTCGCTCTGGGATCCACGACCGCCACGAAGGCCCCCCGACGCTTCGCCTCCTGGAGGAAGGGAACGAGATGGATGTTGGAGGCCCGGGGGTTGGCGCCCCAGACGATCACGCACTTCGCCTGGGAATAGTCCTCGAAAGCGACCCCCGGCATCCGGCCGTACATGCCAAGCGCCACCTGAGTGGTCGGGGTCGCGCAGATGGTCCGGGCCAGTCGGGAGGATCCCAGGCCCGCGAAATAGATGCTGTCGGCCAGACCGTCGCTGAGCGCTCCGTTCGATCCGCCGTAGTGGTACGGCAGGATGGCTTCCCCGCCCCACTCTCTGATGATCCTCTGAAACCGCTCGGTGATCTCGCCGATCGCCGCCTCCCAAGAGACCGGAACGAAGTCGCCTTCCCCCTTGGAGCCCGCGCGCCTCATGGGGTGAAGCAGTCGAGAGTCGTGGTAGACTCTTTTGGCAAAACCCGCCACCTTGGAACAGATGAAGCCCCGACTGGTCGGGTGATCGTCTCGGCCCCGAATCTCCTGGATCGCGCCGTCGGTCACCCGAACCTCGAGCGAGCAGGCGTCCGGACAGTCCATGACACAAGTGGTCTCTACCAGCTTGGTCGCCATACTGCTCGACACCTCCCAACCGGAGTGTATCGCTCCCAGCTTCCCGGCGTAAGTGCCACTAAGGCTCCGAGGAGCGGACCGAGCGAGGGGAGCGCGCGACGCGGCGGCGCACGTTTTCCTAGAAGACTTCCTGCCGCACTCGCGAGCCTTCCGCGTGTTTTTCCACCCAAACGCAGGCCGGAAGTCGCTGAGTGAGCTCGGGAATATGGGTGATGATCCCGACCATGCGTCCGCCCACATGCAAGGACTCGATGGCGCTGGCTACGGTATCCAGGGTCTCGGGGTCGAGCGTCCCAAACCCCTCGTCGATGAACAAGCTGTCCAGATTCACGGCCCCCGCGGCGCGCTGTACCTGCTCGCTTAGCTCAAGCGCCAAAGCCAACGACGCGAGAAACGTTTCTCCGCCGCTCAGGGTATCGGCGCTTCTCCGTTCGCCGGCGTTGTCCTGGTCGAGCACAAGAAAGGCGTCCTGCTTGTATTCCAAAGTGTAGCGTCCGCTCAGCTCCGCGAGTCGCACCGAAGCCCCCGCCACCAGCTCGCGGAAAGCTTCCTCCAGCAGGTAGGCCTGAAAATTCTCGCTGCGAAGATCGTTCGCCAATCGATGATAGTTGGAAAACTCTTGCTCCAGCACCGCTTGCTGGGTGGAAAGCTGAGCCGCCCGCTCCCCCCGACGCCGTAACTCTTTGACCTCTTGCTCGAGCTCCGCCTTCTTCTTGAGGCCATCCTCATAGTCCCGACGCCTAAGGGCCAGCTCCTCTTCCGCTTGCCCTTGGGATTGCTCCGAGACCTCCTCGCCCGCGAGCTCCGATTCGAGCTCCGCTTCCCGCTGCTCGGCGGCATGACGCTCCTGTCGATAGGAGGCGATCTCATTTTCCATGAGGCTCATTTCTTCGCCCGCGAGAACCGCTTCGCGAACCGCACCCTCCTCCTCGAATCCCGCGTTCTTGATCGTCTCTCGTGCTTGTGTCCTGGCTTCGAGCGCCCTGCGGGCCGACTCCTGGGCGGTCCGCTCGGCTTCTTCCTGCGCCTTACTCGCCGCGGAGAACTCCGCTGCCGTCCGGCGCTCCGCCTCCTCCGCCTTTACGCGGGAGGCCTCGATCTTCTCCTTCCTCGCCGCCAGTCGATCCCGCTCCTTGACCGGGTCCGGATCCCGTGTGACGCGGGCTATGGCCCCTTCCAGCCGAGCCAGCTCGTCCTCCGCCTCCTGGACACTCGCCTGCGCCTCCCCTGCCTGCTGCCTCAACCCCTGGGAACTCTGACTCCACTTGTCGAGCACGCCCTGCGATTCCAGAAGCTTTCTTTCCAACTCGTCCTGCCGACCCGCGGCTTGCTCATACGCTTCGCGCTCTCTGGCCACCCGGTGGATGGCAGAGAGGATCCTCACCTCCAGAGTGGCGCCCCGACCGTCATCCGCTTGTTCACCCACAATTTCCCGAAGCTGGCGCTCCAAACGCTCTACCGTTTCTTGATAGGTGGCGGCTTTCCTTTCGGCCTTTTCGGCCTCGTCCTGCGCCATCTTGAAGACAGCCTGGGCATGCGCCTCCGCCTCTCCTTCCCTGGCCATCTCCGAGCGAGCACGATCTTCGTCACACCGCGCTTTCTCGAGTCGAGCCGCCGTGACATCGAGAAGCGCCACCTGTATGGCGGGAGGAAGCTTGGTGACAGGCTGTTCGCACACCGGACATTTCTTGCCCCTCTCCAAAGCGCCGCGTAGATGAGCCGCGGCATGCTCTTCCTCTGCCTTTCGGCGTTCGTCCTCCACCTTCTGGCGGGCTCTCGTCAGCCTGTGAAGCAACTTGCGGATCTTCTCGACTCCCGTTTTTTTCCCCGAGACCACCCGCCTCTGCCCAGAAACGCGTCCTTCCGCCTCTTTCGCTTCCGCCAGAGCATCGACAGCCGCTTCCCGGTGCGCGGCCAAAAGACTGGCGGCGTCCCGTGCCGCGTCGAGGCGTCGATCCAGCTCTCGGTCGTACTGGAGTCCGGCCAGCTTCTGGGAAGCGGCATGAACGTCGCGTGCAAGGAGCTCCACGCGTTGGCGGGCCTTTTTCTCCTCGTCCTCGGCGCCCTGAGCGTTACCCGCCAGCTCCCGCTGGCGCGCCCGCGCCTGGTCTCGGCGGCGCGCCGCGGATTCTCTGGGGGCGAAAAGCCCCTTCAGCTCATCGAGGGCTCGGATTCTTCTCTCTAGCTGGGGCAGCTCTTCCCCCTGGCGACGCGCGTCTTCGAGCCGGCGACACGCGTCTTCGTGGTCGGCGCGTACCTTGCGAAGCGCATGGCTGGCGGCGAGCGCCCGCTGGCCGTCGTCCTCACTGCGACGTTCCGCAGCGGCGGCACCTTCCATCAAAGGCAGTAGAGGAGCGACTCTTCGGGCGGCAGCTAACTTTTCTTCGATCGTTTCGATCTGACTTTGCCGCTTTCTTAGCCGAACGAGCTGGATCCTCTTCTCTACGAGCTCTCGTGTCCTCTGGTATCGTGCCCGCCTCTCCTCCACTTTCGATTGAAGCGAGGCCAGCTCTTCCGACGCCCGGTGGTTTCGCTTGTCGAGAGTCAGCAAGCGTCGCTCCAGCTCCTCTATTTGCTGCGGGCTTACCTCTCCATAATCCTCGCGCAACCGCTCGCGGACCCCACTGAGCTTGAGCTCGAGCGACCGACTGCAGTCGGCCGCGTTCTTCCTCATTCGTTCATAGACCTGGAACCGCAAGAGATCCCTCAGAATCTCTCGCCTCTCGCGAGGTTGGCTCTTCAAAAAACGCGCGAAATCACCTTGCGGGAGCACTACCGCTTGGGTAAAAGCCTCGTAGCGCAGTCCCAGAAGCCGCAACACTTCGTTGTCCACGCTCTGAACTCCGCCGGCGATGGATCTCTCCTGTCCGTCCACCAGTTCGTCGAGCTGCGCTTCCGTCGAGCGGGCGCGGCGGCCAGTCCGGGTGATGCGAAACTCTCGCTGCCCCACTCGAAAGTCGAGCAGGACGGACATGCGATCCCGGCCAAGCGAGATGAGCTCCGAGTATCCCCTCCTCATGCGGGGTACTCGGCCATAGAGGGCGAAAATGATGGCATCCAGCAGGCTCGACTTCCCCGCTCCGGTGGGACCGGCGATCGCAAAGAGCTCGAGGCCCGACAAGTCCAGCGGCGCTTGACGCTCCTTGAAGCAGGTGAAGCCTTCGACGGTGAGTCGCAGCGGTCTCACGGATATTCGGCCGCACTATCGCCTTGCGGTGGGTCGGATGGGCGCTGGGGAGCTTTCCCTGGAAACCTTCCGCGGCCCGTCCAACAGACCGGTTCTTGCCGAAGTCCTATTTTTCTACCTCGATTCCTCGATGCTCGTGCCCTTGTTGGAGTCGGGATACTGTGCTCGGTAGTCCTTGATGTCCTGCAACAAGGAGCGATGCGCGGGCTCGAATCTCGCCGGAACCATGTTGGAGAGCCGCTCCAGACTATAGAGACTGCCCTCGATGGCGAGATCCTGGATCCACAGCGCGTTTTCAGCCTCGCCCCGGCGAAGGGCCCTCGATGCCTGCAGCATGATGCGTCCGTTGTCGATGTTCGCGCTGACCGTCTCATGAACCAGGCCGGTGTACCAACCGTAGAGATAAGACAAGTAACCCACCAGAATGATGGCGCCGAGATAAAGAAGACCCGCGAGATATCTTCTCAGAAAACCGGGCGCTGGTATACCGCCTGCCGAATCCTTGGTCATATATCACCTCCCGTCTCGGCGTTCGGCGCGCCAAAAAATCGCCGGCTCCCGACCGGCTCTTGAGGTCTTAAGTCGCATTATCCCGCTCCGCCTCCTCCAATAGCCGGTCGAAGGTCTCCGCCAGTTCCTTCTCCGGCGGAGCGTGGTGCCGCTCCCGACAATACGCCAGGTAGAGATCTCGAGGCTGCGACCCTGGCGGCGGACGCGACCTATCCTCTTCTGCTCTCTCGGGAAGCTCGATTTGCACCGACACTACGTTGGGAACCAATCGTCGTACTCTGCTGTTGAGATCCGGATCGGCGCCACTCATCGGCACAGTCACCCGGAGCCAACCCTGTGTGGACAAGCGAGGCGCCTCCCGTTCCAGCTCGTCCAGGTTCTTCCGGAGCGAGCGCAGGGGCAGTCCGCCCTGATAGGGTACTCGCTCGATATGGGCGGGCTGGCGCGCTCGGGCGTCGATAAGGAGAAAGCTTTTGGCCTCTCCCGCCTCTCCGAAGTCGAGTTGAAGGGGCGAGCCGGCATAGTGAGCGGGAGCGGGCGCCGACTCCATCCGCTGCGGACGATGGATATGACCAAGAGCGATGTAATGAGCCGTCGAGGGAAGTGCCTGCGGCGTGGTAGCCCACTCCTCTCCCAGGTGGACCTGCCGCTCCGATCCCGAAACGATCGCTCCCTGAAGATGAGTGTGCGCCATGACCAGGTTTATTGTCTCCGCTTCGAATCCACCGACCAAATGAGCGATAATCTCCCGCATACCCTGGTCATATTTCTGCTTCGCCCGCGTCTCCTCACCGGACAGGTCGAGGGCGCTGATGAGGCGGCGCGGCGCGGCGAACGGAACCGCCGCCACCCGAGCTCGCTCCCCGGAGCGCGATCCGACCTCGATCAGACCTCCGTCTTGTCGGCGACGAGGAAAAGCCACCGCCTGCACGCCTACCAGCTCGGCAAGGGTTCCCCAGGCCTGCAGCCTCGCCGGACTATCGTGATTCCCAGCGATGACCACGCTCTGAACTCCGGCCCGGCCGATCCGCTTGAGAAAACCGAAAACCAATCGCTCGGCGGTCGGATGGGGCGCACCGCTGTCGAAGACGTCTCCGGACATCAGGAGAAGGTCGATTCTCTGACTCTCCAGAAAGTCTCCCAAATGCTCCAGCACGTCGGCGAGTTCGGGAAGCCGGTCGATCCGCTTCCACACCCGCCCCGCATGCCAGTCGCTAGTGTGTACGATACGCACGGCTTCACCCTACCGAATCGGACCGAGCGGGGCATCATACCCTGGGATCAGTTCCACCGACTTTGCGCCGTATCACAATCCGCAGGAGCCCCAAAAAACAAAAGGCCCCGCCGCCTCTTGGCGACGGGGCACAAATAGCGGCGCGGAAGTGATTACGTCGCGGGCTTTACGTTCGCTGCCTGTGGTCCTTTGGGGCCCTGAGTGACTTCGAATTCGACTTCTTGGCCCTCTTGGAGCGACCGGAACCCTGAACCGGTGATAGCCGAGAAGTGAACAAAAACATCGGGGCCGTCTTCACGCTGGATGAAGCCGAAGCCCTTGCTGTCGTTGAACCACTTCACTGTGCCTTTTGCCATGCAGGTCTACCTCCTTTCCTCATGAATTGACCCAGCGGCTGGCTGGGGTAAGGTGTAGAACTTGCATGGCAACAATAGAAAAACCACAAGGATATCTTTCACTCCTTGTGGTTCGTACTGCTGAATCAAGCAAGAATCCCTACAACCCTAACAGGCCAGATTATGGCACGGGACCAGAAAGTCCGTCAAGGGGCTCCGTTTGCCGGGTCTGTCGCCGGGCGGATCCATTACCGGACCCCGGGAGGTTGACCTCCCGCATGGAAGCGGCGAGCCCGGACGACTTGCTTCCGTGGGTCGTCTCAAGTTAGGCTCACATTCAACAAACCGTCTCATGAGACCCAAGGTTCGGGACGTCATGGCTGCCGACATCATCGTCGCCAAGCCGGGCGACCTGGTGGGAGGAATTCGGGAGCTCATGCACGCGCACAACATCCATTCTTTGCCGGTGGTGGATGACGAAGAACAGCTGGTCGGCATGGTCACCTCCAGCGATCTGATGCCGGGTTTCTCGGCCAAGATCCCGGTGTCCCGGATCATGAGCACCAACGTATACACGGTAACGCCCGATGCCGACGTCCGTACCGCCGCTCAGATGATGCGGCACTATCGCTTACACCATGTGGTCGTCACCGATGGGGACCGAGTGGTAGGC
>DATDRI010000500.1:0-2660 GCA_035291825.1 Vicinamibacteria bacterium
TCCCCGGAGCGCAGCGTGGCGGAAGTGCCCCAGCCGTAGAGGAACTTCCCGGTGAGATCGTACTTGGAAATCCTGTTGACGTGGCCGTCCGCTACCCAGAGGTACCCGTCTCTCGACATCAGAAGAGTGTACGGTGAGGAGAGGTCATTCCACATGTCGAGGAACTTGCCGTTTTCGTCGAAGACCTGAATCCGGCTGTGCGAGCGGTCGGCGACGTAGACGCGGCGATCGCTGCCCACGGCAACGGAGTGGACGGTATTGAACTCAGCAGGGCGCGGGTTGTTCGGGTCGGCGGGCTTGGTGCCCCATGCCATCAGGAAGTTGCCATCCTTGTCGAACTTGACCACGCGGGTATTCACATACCCGTCGGCGACGAAGAACGTGCCGTCGGGCAGAAAAGCGATGTCGGCCGGCTCGGCGAAGTGCTTTTCGTCGTTCCCCTGAACATCCACTTCGCCCAGCGTCATCAGGAGCTTTCCGTCGTAGCTGAACTTGAAGACCGCATCGCCGCTGTCGCTGACCACCCAGACGTTCTTGTCGGGATCGTAAGGGCTCATCTTGATCTGGTGCGGCCCCTTGCCTCCCTTCGCCAAGAGCTCGTCGTGTTGCTTCCAGGACTGGATGAGCTTGCCGTCCCGGTCCACGACGATAACGCAGTTGGTCCAACGGGTTTGAGGTCTCATTCTGTTGGCGTTGCCCTTGTACTGCCCCACCGACTCTCCCGGCTTAGCGGTTTCCGGCAGCGGTAGCTGGCCGCGCTGCGCAATCCAGATTCGGTCCGGGCTTTCCGCGAATATTCCACCGACCGATCCCCAGGTCCACGCCTCGTTTTCTGGACCCGGCAACGGCTGGGGCCAGTTTTCCACCACCTGGTAGGGGCCGAACTCCTCTTGGCCGCCCTTTTCCTGCGTGAAGGCAAGGGGGGCAAGCAGCACAGCCAGTGAAATCATGAGTACAGGACTGCGTAGGCGCATCGTGCTATCTCCTTTCACGGTCTACTCGCCGCGAAGCGGGGGAAGAGGTCGTCTCCGCACCACCCGGGGTCGCAGAAATACCATGGAGATTGTAGGGAGATCAAACGATATCATGACCATCCTATGCTCACATTTACCGGAAGGTTCACCGTTGCGCTTCCAGGCGCCCGACTCCGTTTCTTTCGGATCCGGACTGACAGTCGTTGTATAGTGGGGGGCAAAGAGTAAACGGAGGTAGTCATGGCGTTACGAATCAACAGCGAGGCACCGAACTTCACCGCAGAGACCACGGAGGGAACCATCAACTTCCACGAGTGGATCGGCGACGGGTGGGCGCTTTTTTTCTCCCATCCCAAGGACTTCACACCGGTCTGCACCACGGAGCTCGGATACCTGGCGGGGCTCAAGAAGGAGTTCGACAAGCGCAACTGCCGCATCATCGGCCTGAGCGTGGATCCGGTGAGTGACCATAAGAAGTGGTCGCGGGACATCGAGGAGACCCAGGGCCACGCGCTCAATTACCCGCTCATCGGCGACCCGGAGCTCAAGGTCGCCAAGGCCTACGATATGCTGCCCGAGGACGCCGGCAGCTCCGCGCAGGGCCGGACGGCGGCCGATAATGCCACCGTCCGCTCGGTCTTCGTCATCGGTCCGGACAAGAAGGTCAAGGCGATGCTCACCTATCCGATGAGCACCGGCCGCAATTTCGACGAAGTGCTGCGTCTCGTCGATTCCTGCCAGCTCACCGCGAAGCACAAGGTGGCCACCCCGGTCAATTGGAAGCAAGGTGAGGACGTCATCATCGTGCCCGCCGTTTCCGACGCCGAGGCGAAGGAGAAGTTCCCGGCTGGCTGGAAGGCACCGAAGCCCTACATGCGGATCGTGCCCCAGCCAAAGTAAGAGTTCGGGAGACAGGGCGGCGGGCGTTACCGACATCGGGTCGGCGAGAAACCGAGCTCAACGCCTTCTTGTCAGGTCGGCCGCTCTGTCCCGATCGCCCAGGACGCGAAGGACGTTCGCTCCAAGAATTTTGCGGATCCTTTGCTCGCTCCATCCTTCATCGAGCATGAGCTGGGTCAGCTGGGAGATCCCGGTCACGTCGACGGGTGTCTGCACGTAACCGTCGAAATCGCTTCCCAGAGCGGCAACGTCTTCTCCGCCCACCGCCACGATGTGCTTCAGGTGTGCCATGGCCTCACGCAGATCGGAATGGCGAGTGGCGGGTGGGGCGAGCATCAACCCGATCACCCCTCCGCGCTCCGCCACCGCCCGGATCTGATCGTCGCTCAGGTTGCGCGGCGATGGGTGGACGGCGGCGGCTCCGGTGTGACTTACCAGAGGTGGCAGGGAAGTGAGGGCGATCGCCTCTTCGAAACTCTTAGGGCTGGCGTGAGAGAGATCGACCAATAGGTGGTGCTCGTTCATGGCGCGAAGGAGCGCCCGGCCGAGAGCGGTGAGTCCCCGGTTCGGACCCCAAGAGCTCCCGCCGTATGCGTTGTCGGCAAGGTGAACGGGCCCGATGAAGAGCACCCCCTGCCGGGAGACCACCTCCAGGCGAGAGAGATCGGTCTCCAGCGCGTGGGCGCCTTCGATTCCGTGAAAGACCGACAAGATCCCTTGCGCGTGGTTTTCTCGTATCGCCGCCGCGGTCCCCGCCATCAATACCCGGCCCTCGGAGGCGTCGAT
>DATDRI010000501.1:0-1860 GCA_035291825.1 Vicinamibacteria bacterium
CGGCGCCTTCGGAGGGAAAGGCTCCGCTACTCACAAGGCGGCGGTGGTGGGAGATACCGTGGGCGACCCCTTCAAGGACACCGCCGGCCCGAGCATCAACATCTTGCTCAAGCTGATGGCGGTGGTGTCCCTGGTCATCGCCCCCCTCATTCGCTAGAGTCGAAGCCGGCGTCGCCCAGAATCGCGGCGAGCTTGTCGCCATCGATATTGCCGCCCGACACGACCGCCACGCTCTTCCCTCTCTTTTCCTCGGACATGGCCAGGGCTGCCGCGACGGAAAGAGCGCCGGCTCCTTCCACGACCAGTTTGTCCTGGAGGGCAAGGCGCCGGATGGCCCGCTTCACGTCTCGTTCCGACACCAGGACCACTTCGTCGACCAGCTCCCGCAGCAGCGGATACATTTCCTGGGTGATGTAAGGAACCGCCACACCGTCACAGATGGTGTTGCAGTCGACGGAGACGGGTCTCCCCGCTTGGAAGCTGGCGTGAAGGGAGGGACATCCCTGCGGCTCGACCGCCATCACCTTCACCGACGACTTGAGCGCCTTGAGCGCGCTGGCCACTCCCGCGATGAGACCGCCCCCTCCCACCGAGACGAAGACTCTATCGACATCCGGGCAATCGTCGAGGATCTCGAGTCCGATGCTCCCGTGTCCGGTCATCACCGCTCGGTTGGTCCACGGATGGATGAAAGTGTAGGGCTCGGACTCCCAGCCGCGCTCGCGGAGATAACGAAAGACCTCCTCCCGCGGCACCAGGACCGGCGTCGCGCCATAAGCGCGTACCGCTTCAATCTTGGTGCGCGGTGCAGTGTCGGGCATGAGGCTTCGCGCCGACACGCCGTAGTAGCGGGCCGCCCAGGCGAGGGCCTGTGCGGTGTTGCCGGCGCTCACCGTGCTCAACCCCCGTTGCCTTTCTCGTTCCGTCAGTTGGGAGACGGCGTTGAATATTCCTCGTAACTTGAAGGAGCCGGTCGCCTGGTGGATCTCGATCTTGAGCAAAACGTTGCCGGAGCGCTGAAAGGGTTGATGGCAGTGAAGCGGCGCCAGTGGAGTGCGGACGACCACGGCTCGGATCCGCTCCACCGCATCCCGCAGCTCTTGGAGCGAGGGCCGGGTGAGGCGTTCCATGCGGCGCTCAGTATGAATGGGGGAGAGCTATCGACCCGATAAGTCTCCCCAAGAGGCAGACACGTTGGAGACCGTGCGCGCTATCTTCGAGAGCCGTCTCGGTCGTTCCAACGAGTGACGGGCCCCGGCAGGGGGGCTTCCTACCGCCTCTCGACCCCCAGCTCGCCGAGCTTGGCGGCGATGTCTTCCGCCGATGTGGCGGGCTCGACCTCGGTGTCGATAGCCGCAACCTTACCGTCCTTCCCGATGTAGAAGGTCCAGCGGCTCGCCACGCCGCGCTCTGGATTCAGGACGCCATAGGCCATCGCCACCTCTTTGGAGGGATCGCTGAGGAGAGGAAAGTCGGCTTTCTGCTCGGTGGCGAACCCTTTGTTGTCTTCAATCGGATCCACGCTGGCCATAAAATAAGCGGCGTTGAATTCTTTAATCAGATGTCCCTTTTCCGCCAGCGACTTGCACTCAATGGTGCAGCCGCGAGTGAAAGCCTTGGGAAACCAAGCGATCACCACCGCCTGCTTGTCGCGAAAATCCGACAGACGATAGGTGTTACCGTCCGAGCCGGGGAGCTCGAAGTCGGGGGCCATGTCGCCCACCTGCAGCGCCTGTTGCGGGGTTGCCAACCCAGCGGTCATCGTTATCAGAGTCGTCATAACTACCAGCCATGCACGCATGCGTTCCTCCTGACGCTCAAGACGTCGCCATCAATATACCTCAGACCAGGCGCGGATGG
>DATDRI010000502.1:0-29879 GCA_035291825.1 Vicinamibacteria bacterium
ATGATCTCTTTGGCCCGGGCGACGTCGTCGAATCCCGGCAGCTGAACCAGAATCTGGTCTCCTTGGTCGCCATGAGGAGCGATCACGGGCTCCGCCACGCCCAGGGCGTCGACTCTTCGCCGGATCGTCTCGATGGCCTGAGCGACGGTCTCCTCGCCGACCCGATTGAGTTCGGCAGCCCTCATTCTGAGCTCCCACACCCCCGGTTCCGGCCGGGTGGGATCCCAACTGAGAAAGTTCGTCTCAATCAGAGCTCGGAATGCCTGATCCTGGTTGATGTCCAAACCGCTGACCCGAATCTGGGCCGGCTCCTCCGATTCGATCGCCTGGAAGGAGATGCTTTCGTCATCGAGCAAGGTGCCGAGCGCGTCCACGGTCTCATCGGTGACCGCACGCACGGCGTCCACCGTGTTGACCTTCATGATCAGGTGGATGCCTCCTCGGAGATCGAGGCCCAGCGGAATCTTCTCCTGGGGCGGGTACATGGACCAGCCGAACACCATCATCACCAAGGCGATGAGAAGAGCCTTCCACTTCATGTTGGTTTTCATGATCTGCAGTAACCCCCTCGGACCGGTCAGGCCGGCGACCCCTTGCTGGCCGACTCCTCGATACGCCGCGCCACCGCGGACTTGGCAACCTGGATCTTGACCTGGTCAGCGACTCGAAGCTGGACGACCTCGTCCGAAACACCAACCACCGTTCCGTAAATGCCTCCGCTCGTCACCACTCTGTCCCCGTTCTTCAGCTCGGCCCGCATCTGCTCCACCTCCCGCTGCCCCTTGCGCATGGGTCGGAAAACGATGAAGTAAAAGATGCTGAAGATGATGAGGATCAGCATGAGCTGGTCGGCGAAACCGGGCCCCAGCCCGCCCGGTGCGCCCATCAATAGAGGTGGCATCTTTTGATCATAGTTCAAGCCTAACGAGCGCATCAAGTTGACGCGTCCCTAAGCCGGTCGACGAGCTGGCGGCGCTCCGACGAGAACCGGTCTTCTTCGATCGCTCGCCTGAGCCGTGCCATCAGGCCCTGATAGAAGCTCAGGTTGTGAAGGGTGTTCAGGGTAGCGGCAGTCATCTCGCGCGCCAAGAAGAGGTGTCGGAGGTAGGCGCGCGAGAAGTGCTGGCAACAGTAGCAGGAGCATTCCGGATCGATCGGAGAAGGATCGTCCGAGAAGCGGGCGTTCTTGATGGTGAGCCGTCCCTGGCTGGTGAAGAGCGTGCCGTTGCGGGCGTTCCTGGTGGGCAAGACACAGTCGAACAGATCGATGCCCTGGGCCACTGCCTCGACGATATCCAGCGGCGTTCCCGAGCCCATCAAGTACCGCGGTCGATCGAGGGGAAGTTCAGAGACGGTGAGGGCCGTCATTTCGCGTGTGAGCTCCGGGGGCTCTCCCACGGCTAGACCGCCGATACCGTACCCAGCGAAGCCCAGCTCGACCAGGGCGCGCGCGTTCTCGCGCCTCAGCTCGGCGAAGACGCCTCCCTGCACGATCCCATAGAGAGCTTGACCGAGGCGATGGTGTGCCTCCAAGGACTGACGAGCCCACCTTAAACTCCGGGCGGCCGCCTGGCGCGCTCTTTCCTCACTGGCCGGGTAGAGGACGCATTCATCGAGCACCATGGCGATGTCCGAGCCCAGCAGCTCCTGAATGGCCACGGCGCGTTCCGGAGTCAGCGCATGAAGGCTTCCATCCAAATGGGAGCGAAACGTGACCCCGTCCTCTTCCACACGCCGCAGCGGCGCCAGACTGGCCACCTGGAAGCCGCCGCTATCGGTGAGTATCGGGTGAGCCCAACCCATGAAACGGTGAAGCCCACCCAGGCGGGCCACCGTCTCTGCGCCTGGACGCAACATCAGATGGTATGTGTTGGAGAGCACGACGAGTGTGCCGGTCTCTTCCACCTGGCGAGGGGTGAGCGCCTTCACCGATGCCTGGGTGGCGACGGGCATGAACGTGGGTGTCGGTACCTCGCCGTGGGGAGTGATGAGTCGGCCGCGCCGAGCGCCGGAAGAGGTGGAGATGAGATGGAAGCCGATCAAACGAACGCGCTCCTATGAAAGGAGCATGTTATGCCACGAGACGGTCGGTTAGAACCGGGCAACGAAGATGCTAGAATCAGGAGAAGATCTCCATGGCGAAACGTCTCAAAGTCGGTGTGCTCTTTGGCGGCCGGTCGGCGGAGCACGAAGTCTCCCTTCGCTCGGCAGCCACCGTGTGCGCAGCTCTCGATCGCGACAAGTATGAAGTCATTCCCATCAAGATTGGGCGCGACGGAAGCTGGCAGCTTCCCGCGGCAACCGAGCACGCTTTTCTCCGAGAGGTTGCCGACGAGGAGGCGAGGCAGATCGCTTTGCTGGCGGATCCCACCATCAAACAATTGTTGGTGCGGGACCCGCGCCGGGCCGGCGAATCGGTCGGCCGAGCGAGGTGGAGGCATCAGGCGGGAACGGAACAGCTGGACGTCGTTTTCCCCGTGCTGCATGGAACCTACGGCGAAGACGGAACGATTCAAGGTCTCTTGGACCTGGCAGGGATTCCCTACGTCGGTGCGGGCGTGTTGGCTTCCGCGGTGTCCATGGACAAGGCGCTCATGAAGTCTTTGTTTCGGGACCAGGGGCTTCCGGTGCCGGCATGGAAGGTGATCTTGAGGTTCGAATGGGAACGGAACGGCCAAGACATTCTCCGCGCCATCGAGGCGGCTTTGTCTTACCCGGTCTTCGTCAAACCGGCTAACTCCGGCTCGAGCGTGGGAGTGAGTAAGGTCAGGGCCCGGGAAGATCTCGCGTCCGCTTTGGGTGAGGCCTTCCGCTATGATCGTAAGGCTCTGGTGGAGCAAGGCGTGAACGCGAGGGAAATCGAAGTCAGCGTTCTGGGAAACGACGATCCACAAGCTTCCCTTCCCGGCGAGATCCTTCCCTCCCGTGAGTTCTATGATTACCAAGCCAAGTATGTCGATGACTCGGAGCTCGTGATCCCCGCGCCTCTCGATGCCGAGACCACCCGGCGTGCTCAGGAGTTGGCGGTGCAAGCCTTTCGAGCCGTCGATGCCGCCGGCATGGCTCGCGTCGATCTCTTTCTGACACGCACTGACCGCCAACTGTATGTGAACGAGATCAATACCATCCCCGGCTTCACTTCCATCAGCATGTACCCGAAACTCTGGGAAGCAAGTGGTGTCCCCATCGGCCGACTGGTCGATCATCTGATCGCGCTCGCCCTGGATCGAGCCACACGAAGAGCGAAGCAAGAGACCCGCTATTCCCCACACTCCACCCTCAGCTGATCCGGTTCTACTTTCTCTTTTATATCTCCACAAACTGAGGTGGTCTGGCAAACCCTCTATTTTACCCGCTTTTTTCCCATTCGTAAAATGCCTCCCAGGCTAAGGCCCTCAATCCAAAGAGAAAAATGACGGAGCGTGCAAAAAATGCTTGACAGTTCCGGGGAGCTTTCTTATCCTACATCTAGTATGTCAAGCTCAGGCTCAATCAATGGATAGTTGTTTGGCTTCCTCAGGGTCCAATGAAGGGTCTTGGGAGGGTCAAGGTTTGAGCTCGAGCCTGGCAGGCATGAGACGTGGGGCATACGATGAAAATTTCGAGGCTTTCGATGAGAGAATCGATTTCTTCACCGGTGCTGGCGCGTCGTGACCCATGCCGAACCCCTAAACAGAGAGGAGGCGAAAGAAGTGGCAAAACGCAGAAAAAAGGCCAAGTCGGCCGCAAAGAAAGCCAAGAAAAAGGCTAGCAAGCGAAAGAAGTAACAGACTCTCTCAGGGGTACCGAGAGCGGGGGTGATGCAATCACCCCCTTTTTTTTAGTTTCGGCGGGAGACCTTCACTCAACTTTCCGACAATACGTAGCGCTCGATCGCTTGCGCCACACCGCCTTCGTCGTTGCTGCCGGTGACCGCGAACCCTCGTGAGCGGAGCTCCGGGCAGGCGTTGCCCATCACCACCGCCAGACCGGCGGCTTCTAGCATTCCCAAGTCGTTCCAGTTGTCCCCGATGGCCATGGTCTCACCAGGCAGTATCCCTTCCCGATCCGCTAAGAAGCGCAGCGCCTCCCCTTTGCTCGCCCCCGCTGCCACAACGTCTAGGATGGCGAAATCGGATGTCGGGTATTCGGTGAGAGCCAGAGCGAGCCGCGAACCGAGTTTCTTCTGCAGACCGTCAGCAGTTGCTCGCATCTGCGAGATCGAACCGGCGAACATGATCTGGAGCGGATTTTTTTCCAAGGCGGCAGCGAGATGGGAGACCCGGAAGGGAGGAGGGGTAGTCTTGTCCAGGTAGGCCTCGAGCGAAGGGCTCACCGGCGCTCCGGACTCGATGAGCAGGCGGCCCTCTCCATCGGAGCCATCGTCGACCACCGGCACCGCTCTCATTTGGCTCGCCAGACGGAGTACTTCTTGGCTCACCGCCAGCGGAATGAGCTTCCTCTCCAGAACCGGTCCGTCGAGGCCCCGCTGGATCAACGCGCCACCGTTGAGAACCATCAGTAGGTCCAGACGCAGATGGCTGAGGTAGGGTCGGGCGGAGGGTAGTCGGCGCCCGGTGACCACCGCCAGCTTCACTCCCTTTCCTTGGGCCCGCTCCAGAGCCGTGCGATTCACCTCGGGCACCGATCGATGGGAGTCGAGCAGCGTGCCGTCGAGATCGATTGCCACCAGGCGGAAGCGGGCCATGGCGACGGCCGCTAGGGAAGGAGCGTCGACCTCGTGTCCTCTTCCAGGCCGCCGGTGGTGGGGCCGCCGGGATCGGTGACGCCGTCCCAAATCACGATTCTCTGGATGACGTCGCCGGGCTCGAGTCGGTCGACTAGCTCGATCCCCTGGATGACCTGCCCGAAGGCGGTAAAGATCCCGGCGAGCTGGGGCTGAGGCAAGTGCGTGATGAAGAACTGGCTGCCCGCGGAATCCTTTCCGCCTGGAAGCGCCATTCCCAGCGTTCCTCTCAGGAAGGGCCGGCGGTTCACTTCAGAGCGTAGATAGTAGCCCGGACCGCCATGCCCATCGCCTCTCGGATCGCCGCCTTGCACGAGGAAGTTCGGTATCACGAGGTCGAACGTCAACCCATCGTAGAAACCTTCCCGGGCGAGCTTCATGAAGTTCCCTACCGTGATCGGTGCGTCGATGATGAAGAGTTCGAGCTCGATCGTACCCTTCTCGGTTCGGATGAATGCATGGGGAGTGTAAGGCGGATTCAACAGGTCGAGGTAATCGTCGAGGCTTCGGCCCGTATCGAGGATTTCGGCGCGGGCGGTGGTATCGCCTAAGCCTCCCAAGATCTCCGCCGCTCTTCTGCGGACCAGCCAACAACGATGTTGAAGGGCGCTCCGAGCAGCGGGCCGTAGGGCATCGGCTCCGTAGGCCTCGAGCGCCTGCAGGATGGCGAGCCCGGGCTCCGCCACGTTCTCGGTGAGATGGGCCTCGAGTGTCGCGACCAGTGGTTGGACGCCGCCTTCCACCTGTAGCTCGCGCACGCCGTCGGCGGCAGCGGCTCGCTCGAAGGGATCCTCGGCCTGAAGGTGCTCCAGGACGATAGGGCCAGCAGCCGAAGGGGAGGCTCGGACCAAGGCACGCAAGACTGAGGGTCGCACCCGGAAATCTCTGTCGGCGACCATCTGCTTCAGCAGTGCGACGGCGCGGTCGCCACCGATCTGACCCAGCAGGCTTGCCAGATCGGCTCGCACGCTCCAGTCGCCATCGGGATCCATTCCTGCCAGCAAGAGCCAGAAGCTGTCGCGGTCCTGGAAGGCAACCGCTCGCAGCCCGGCGGCTCTCAGCCAGGGACTGGAGGCGGAGATTTGATCAATGAGCGGATCGGGCGCTCTCGGATCCGGCAACGTCGCTAGCGCGCGAATGGCTTCCACCTTCACGTAGGCGGTGTCGTTTGCCAGAAGCTCGAGAAGGCGGGGAACAGCTTCCTCAAGACCCAGCGCACTCGCAGCCCGCACGGCTTCCACCCGCACTCTTTCGTCGCTATCGAGAAGCAAGTGAGTGACGGCGCGCGCCGCCTGCTCGCGAGACAGGCGTCCCAGTCCCTTCGCCCCCCAGGCACGGAGGTAGGCATCATTCGAGCCCGCATAGTGAAGAAGCAGAGGCGCCAGCTCATCGGCTTTGAACTGAGCGGCGCTCCACGCTGCCGGCCACCAAAGGAACCGTGGTTGAGCCTGCTCGGTGGCCAGGACACTCCAGGCGGCGCGCAGATCGCTGAGTTGGGCCAAGGCGAACAAGCCGTGTCGCTGATCGGGGTGCGGCATTCTGGGCTGGGAGTGGGTGATGTCTTCACCCCATTGATAGGGAGGTGTCCCGTCCGGGAGATTTTGGCTGAGGACAGAGGCGATTTTCGCCGCCACCTCAGGAGTCCCTTTCCGAGCCAGAGCTTCGGCCGCACGCCCGCGGACTTCGGCCTCGCGGTCGGAAAGAGCTTGCTGCAAAGCGGACAAGGCATCCGCAGATAGGGGTCCCTCCAGTAATCCCAAGGAAAAGGCGGCCGTGCTCCTCATGTCGGCGTCGGGATCCGAGAGGAGCGCCACCAGGGGCGCCGCACTTTCCGGCGCTCCGATCCGCCCTAGAGCGAGCGCCGCCCTCCGCTGAATCTGGGGGCTCGAGTCGTCGAGACGGGTGAGAACCTCCCCGAACCCCAGGGATCGCTCGTCCTCCAACATCATCAAGCGAGCGACTTTTTGGTCTGGACGGAGCTCGGTGTGGTCGACCGAGGCGCAACCCGCCACCCACCAGGCGCCGATTGCAAAGCCAAAGCTAAATCGCATTAGTGGAAAAGATTATATCCCGAGTCGGGCTCACCCATCGTCGGGCCTCATCTTCGCTTCAGGACGACGGAGTGGAGGGAACGCTGCCGGATGCGATCCTCCAGCACCCGGTAACCGATTCCCGGTTCGCTGGGAACGGCGATGGTGCCGTCCGGCCTTACTTCGACCGGAGGCTCGATGACGTCCTCTTTGAAATAGCGTCTGCTATCTGCCACGTCGCCCGGCAGGGAGAAGTTGGCGAGCGTCGACAAGTGAACGTTGTGCGCCCGTCCGATCCCGCTTTCCAACATCCCACCACACCAGACCGGAGCACCATGGGCCGCCGCCACGTCGTGGATGGCCTGGGAGCGCGCCAGGCCCCCGACTCTTCCCGCCTTGATATTGATGATGCGACATGCTCCCATCTCCAAGGCCTTCCGTGCGTCGTCCGGCGACTGAACGGACTCGTCGAGGCAAATGGGAGTTCGTATCTGGCGCTGCAGCTTGGCATGATCCCACAGGTCGTCGTAGCCCAGGGGCTGCTCGATCATCATGAGATGGAATTGATCGAGCTCTTGGAACAGGGCGAGATCTTCCAGGCGGTAGGCGGAGTTGGCATCGACCATGAGGGGAGTGTCGGGAAAGCGCTCTCGGATCCGAGCCACTACCTTTCGGTCCCAGCCCGGTTTGATCTTGACCTTGATGCGCCGGTACCCGCCGGCGAGCGCGCCCTCAATTTTCTCCAGTAGCTCGCCTAGGCTGGATTGAACTCCAATCGAAACGCCCGAGGCGATCTCCCTCCTTGTTCCGCCCAGCGATTGAGCGAGCGGCTCTCCCTGTTGTCGGGCAAAGGCCTCCCAGCAAGCCATCTCCACCGCTGCCTTGGCCATGTGGTGCCCCCGGATCCGATGCAAGGAAGGGAAAATCTCTCGAGGGTGTTGGTAATGTTTTTCGAACACCATGGGGGCGATGAAATCCTCGATGACGTGCCAGGCGGTACGCACCGTCTCGTAGGAATAGCTCGGTGCCTCATCGGCCACACACTCGCTCCAGCCGGTAACGCCATCCAGCCCGACTTTGATGAGTAGAAAGCGCTGGTAGTCGACCCGAGAGAAGCTCGTTTCGAACGGGAAGAGGAGATCCAGCTTTAGCTCGAAGATCTCGATCCTCTCGACCTTCACGGGGCCTCTTTCAGTTGGAGAAAGAAAAAACCTACACAGGATAAGGGGATGGATACGTTTAGGGGAGAAATCGCCCGATGGACTCGATCTTGCTGAGGTCCATGTAGATGACCGTCACCATCAACAAGAGCAGGAGCACGAAGCCAATCTGAAGCACCCGTTCCTTCACTTGAAGGCTGAAGTCGCGGCGGGCCAAGCCCTCGACGAGGATGATGGCAATATGACCGCCGTCCAAGACCGGGACCGGCAGCAAGTTGAAGATACCGAGCTGAAGGCTGATGACCGCCATGAGCGTGAAGAGATTCCGTGCTCCGGCTCTCGCCGCTTGTCCGGAGGCTTGCGCGATGCCGATGGGACCCATCATCTGCCGCATGGAGAGCCTTCCTTGGATCAGCCGCCCTAGAACGACGAAGGTGAGGGTGGTGATACGAGCGCTCTCTTCCACCGCCGCCCAGAAAGCCAGCACCGGATTGCTGATGCGTTGCATGGCTACCGGAGAAGGAAGCTCGATACCGATGAGGAAGCGGTCTCCTTCCGCGACCGGCGTGACGGTGACGTCTTGCTGATTGCCTTGCCGCAAGATGGTGAGCTTGACCGGCGCCCCTTGCTTTGCTTCGATGGCCTCTATGAGCTCCTGGTTGCTGAAAACCGGCTCGTCGTCGACCTTGATGAGCAAGTCCCCCTCGAGCAAGCCGGCCTGCTGGGCAGGATAGCCGGCAGTGAGGCCTTCCACCCGGGGCTGTACCGCGGGGAAGAGGCCGGTATAGCCCACTTGCTCCTCTCCGCGTGCCTCGATCGCCAATTGGGTCTCGATGGACTCACCGTTCCGCTCCAACGTAACCGCCAGCGTCTGGTTGGGGCTGAGGTGAAATGTATCCAGGACCTGCAGCCAGTTTTCTACGGGTTTCCCGCCGACGGCCACGATGCGATCGCCGGGCTGGACGCCGGCGGCGGCGGCCGGGGAGTCTTCGAAGACGAAGCGCACCACGGGAGCGTCCTCGAGTCCCACCGGCCGCTGGATTCCCGCCATGAAGAGCACGGTGAAGAGAAAGATGGTGAGAAAGATGTTCATGGCCGGGCCCATGACCAGAATGGCAATTCTCTCCAGCTTGGTCCTGGAAAAGAACTCGTCTTTGTTTCCGCTCACCTCGCCGGGATTCTCTCCGGCCATCTTCACGTAGCCGCCCAGCGGCACCATTCCGATGCGGTACTCGGTGTCGCCCCATTTCTTGCCGATGAGCTTCGGCGGAAATCCCAGGGAAAAGACGTGGACCTTCACCCCGATCCACTTGGCGGTCAGGAAGTGGCCTAGCTCATGGATGAAGATCATGACACCCAGCACGAAAATGAATGCGACGACGCTTAGAAACAAGTTGTTAGCTCCATTTCTTTAGTGCGCGCGGGGCCCCACCCCCACGCGCTGCCCTCGCTCTTCGCTCGGGCTAAAATCCCGGCCAGATTCCCTTGCACCGTGTTTCATGGGCAATTCCTCCTGGCCGGCGGCCCTGACGGGCCGATCAGGGCGGCGGGGGCGGCGACCAATCGTCGGGCCTCCTCCCGGGCCCACGCATCGGCGGCCTGCACCGCTTCGAGATCGCTTGCCTCCCCGGTGTTATGGCGGGCCAGAGTCTCGCCGATGACCTCCGGTATTTGAAGGAAGCCGATGCGCTCTTCGAGGTAAGCGGCGACGGCCACTTCGTTGGCCGCATTGAGAACGGCAGGAGTCGTGCCTCCCATTTCCATCGCCTGGTACGCCAGGCGCACGCACGGGAACCGGTCGAGGTCGGGAGGGTGAAAGTCCAAAGTCATGGGCCGATCCAAATCCAGCGGAGGAAGGTCGGTAGCCAGTCGTTCCGGGTAGGTAAGGGCGTACTGGATCGGCAAACGCATATCGGTCACTCCGAGCTGAGCCAGCAAAGAGCCGTCTTCGAACTCCACCATGGAGTGAATCGTAGACTGCGGATGAACGACGATGCCCACTTGCGACGGCTTCACTCCGAACAGCCAACAGGCCTCGATGACCTCGAATCCCTTGTTCATCAGGGTCGCCGAGTCGATCGTGATCTTGGGACCCATGCGCCAGGTCGGGTGCCGGAGCGCTTCCGCGGGTCGGGCCCGCCCCATCTCTTCCCGGGTGGCGAGCCGGAACGGACCTCCGGAGGCGGTCAGCCACAAGCGACGTAACGTCTTGTCGGGTCGGCCCGCCAGGCATTGATGGATGGCATTGTGCTCGCTGTCCACTGGAAGGAGGTGAGCTCCGGAAGACTTCATGGCGCGGGTCATGATCTCTCCCGCCATCACCAGAGTCTCCTTGTTGGCCAGAGCCACGGTCTTCCCGGCCTCTAGGGCGCTGAGCGTGGGCACCAGACCGATCGCACCCACGGTGGCTGAGACGAGAAGGTCCACGCCCGGGTGAGTCGCGACTTCCACCATTCCTGGTACGGCGCTGCCTACGGTGAGATGAGGGAACCGGCGCCTGAGATCGCTCGCGTCTTCCTCGCTGCCGACCGAGACGACCTTGGGGCGGAACCTCGCGATTTGAGCCGTCAGCTCGTCGATCCGAGAACCGGCACCGAGTCCGATGACCGCGAACCGATCGGACAGGCGCTCCACGACTCGAAGGGTACTGGTCCCTATCGATCCGGTGGAGCCGAGAACGGCGATTCCTTTCACAGAAAAGAGTGTCTCCTTAGGTTCACCGGGGATCGATGCTCCTTGGGTTGCTCGGCAGAGCCGGCTGAGCCCCAGGGAGTTCACTCCGGACGACGATCTTGCCCGCCGGCGGGAGCGATCCACCCAAGAGAACATTCTAGCGGAGGACATCGCTTATCCCAAACGTGGACTCAGTCCACCTAACCCGAGGCAAGCCGCAGGTAGGCGAACAGCACCGGAGCGCTGAAATAGAGGCTGTCCAGGCGGTCCAAGACCCCACCGTGGCCGGGAAACAGGTTCGAGGAGTTTTTGACGCCTGCCGATCGCTTCAAGAGGGATTCGAAGAGATCCCCAGCCACTCCTATCAGAGACAGCACCGCACCCAACGCCGCCGCATGCAACGGACCCAAGTTGGGCAGGAGCAGGCGAGCCGCTACCAGAGCGGCCGCGACGGAGGCGGCCACCCCTCCGACAAGACCCTCCACGGTCTTGTTGGGGCTGACCGAGGGAGCGAGCCGCCTTCTGCCCTGCCATCGACCGATATAGTAAGCTCCGCTGTCCCCGGTCATGATCACCCCCAGCAAAAACAGAACCCAGTGACGGCCGGTCACCTCGGGCTCGATGAGCCTCACGCCCACCAAGGTCCCGATCATCAACCCCGCATAGAGAGGTCCCATGATGGTGATGGCCACTTCGGCGGCGGTCTCGGGTCGGGGGGCTCCCCGCCCCACCGCCGCGAGCCCTACCGTCAGAACGAACGCCAGCACGATCCAGCCGGTCGCCGGTAGACCCGGATAGAAGGAAGCAGTGAGGAAAAGGGTGGCCAGGTATGCGAGGGAGCGAAAGGCCCGGTAACCGATGGGCTCCGCGAGCTCGAAGAGCTCCCGAACACCGAGCAGCGCCATCACCTCGGCAAGCAGGAGGAAAGCCCAGGCTGGAGCGAAGAGGATGATGGCGAGGAGCGGGGGAAGAAGAAGGAGCGCGGTTTTGACCCGGCTCATTCTTTAGGCGTAGCTGCGATTGGGAGACAGAACATGGATGCCGCCATAGCGACGATCGCGTTTCTGATAGTCGATGATGCCCTCGAAGAGCTGCCGCTTACGGAAGTCGGGCCAGAGTGTATCGGTAACCCAGATCTCCGCGTAGGCGATCTGCCAGAGCAGAAAGTTGGACACCCGGAGCTCCCCACTGGTTCGAATGAGCAGATCGGGATCGGGCATTCCGGCCGTATACATGTGATCGGAGAGCGCTTGCTCGTCGACGGTCAGCTGCCCCTCGGTGACAAGAGAGCCAGACGCGCGCGATCTCTCCGTGAGCGCCTCGCGAATCAGTGACCGGCAAGCGTCTACGATCTCCGCTCGCCCTCCGTAGTTGAGGGCGATATTGAAGAGAAGGCCGGTGTTATCGTGGGTTCGCTCCATTCCTGTCTCCAGCGCGGCGACGACATCCTCCGGAAGCTCCGCGGTTCTTCCGATCACCTGGAAGCGGATGTTGTTCTTTTGCAAGGTGGAAAGCTCGAGACCGAGGTAGCGCTTGAGAAGCTTCATCAGGGTGTCTACCTCTTTCTTGGGACGCTTCCAATTCTCCAAGGAGAAGGCGTAGAGGGTAAGCACCCCGATGTCCATCCGCGCGCAGGTTTCCACCACCTCTCTCACCGAGGCGATGCCCGCTCGGTGTCCTTCTACACGGGGCAGGTTGCGGCCTTGAGCCCATCGGCCGTTGCCGTCCATGATGATGGCGATATGCGCGGGGAGACGCTCGAAGTCGATGCGGTGCAGGAGTTCGTCTTCGACCGAGCCTGGGGAGACGACCTTTTGGATGTCAGTGAGACTCATCTTATTACTGGATCGTACAACTCTAACACAGAAGGTGGTCGCGTCGCGAGACTCAGGCGGAGACCGGCACCCGGTAGCCCTTCAAATACCTCCTGAGAAATCGCGCTGTGTAGGAGCGGCCGCTCGACGCCACGATTTCCGCCGGCGGTCCCCAGGCCACTAGCCGACCGCCGCGCTCGCCACCCTCCGGACCCAGGTCGACGACGCAGTCGGCTTCGCGGATGACCTCCAGGTTGTGCTCGATGACGATGACGGTGTTTCCTTGATCTACCAAAGACTGCAAGGCGCGAACCAGATTCTCGATGTCGGCCATGTGGAGGCCGGTGGTCGGTTCGTCTAGCAGATAGAGCGTCGTGCCGCGGCTGGGCTTGGCAAGCTGGTAGGCCAGTTTGATGCGTTGCGCCTCGCCCCCCGATAGGGTGTTGGAGGGTTGGCCGAGCGTGAGGTATCCCAACCCCATCTGGGTGAGGATTTCGAGGGGTCGGTATATCGACTGCACCGGACGAAAGAGCTCGACCGCTTCGGCGAGCGTCATCTCCAGGACTTGGTGGATGTTCCTTCCGCGGTAGGTCGCCGACAGGGTCTCCGACGTGTAACGGCGGCCGTCGCACCGGTCGCAGTGTACGAACACGTCCGGCAAGAAGCTCATCTCCATCTTGATGCGCCCTTGGCCGACGCAATGCTCGCATCGACCTCCCTTGACGTTGAAAGAGAAGCGACCCGGTGAGTATCCGAGCATGCGGGCCTCCGGTGTCGAGGCGAAGAGCTTCCTGATCTCATCGAAGAATCCGACGTAGGAGGCAGGAATGGACCGCGGCGTCTTTCCAATCGGGCTCTGGTCCACTTCCAGGACACGGGTGAAGGAATCGGCGCCGAGGATCTCGCGGTGCTCGCCCACCCGACCACCGACGCCCGTCAGTCGGCGTCGCACCGCCCTATAGAGGATATCTCGAACCAGAGTCGATTTTCCCGAACCGGAAACGCCGGTCACCACCGTGAAACGGCCGACCGGGAAGCGCACGCGGAGATTCTTCAGATTGTGCTCGCGCGCTCCCCGAATGACCACGAAGGAGCATCCGGCGAGGGGTCGGGCCCGACCGACCGGCAGAGCGCCTTCTCGTTTCAGGAACCGACCGGTCAGCGACCGGGGATTGGCCTGGATCTCCGCCGGCGTTCCAACCGCAACCACTTCTCCGCCCCGGGCACCGCCCCCCGGTCCGAGGTCGATCACGTAGTCCGCTTGCCGAATGGTTTCCTCGTCGTGCTCCACGATCACCACCGAGTTACCTTCTTCTTGGAGTCGGCGCAGAGTACCGAGCAACACCCGGTTGTCGCGAATGTGGAGCCCGATGGTAGGCTCGTCCAGAATGTAGCAGACGCCTCGCAGACTGGCGCCGAGCTGTGCAGCGAGTCGAATGCGCTGCGCTTCCCCCCCCGATAACGTGTCACTCCGACGTGAGAGCTGGATGTAGGAAAGGCCTACCTGCAACAGGAAGGAGAGCCGGGAGGTGATCTCCTTGAGAATGTTCTCGGCGATGACGGCCGTGCGTCCACGAAGATCGGTACGGGTCAGAAACTCCAGCACCTCCTGGGGCGTCATGTCGTTGACCTGGTGGATACCATACCCACCGATCCGTACCGAACGCGCGACGGCATGGAGTCGCGCTCCCCGGCAGTCACCGCACAGGGTCTCCGAACGAAATTGCTCCAAGTACTCGCGGAGCTCGCCCCGCGTCTCACGGTAGAGTCGCTCCAGGTAGGAGATCACACCCTCCACATCGTCCGTTCCCAACAGAATCGCTCGGCGCTGCTTTCCCGGCAGCTCTGCGAAGGCTCGCCTGGCGTCGATGCCAAGCCGGGCTGCCATGTGAAGCACCCGCCCCGCTCCCCTGATGCCTTGGGGAAGCTTCCCGGCCAGGGGCACCACCGCTCCTTCGCTGAGCGAGCGCCCTCGGTTTGGGACGACCAGCTCGGGATCGAAGGCTTCTAGAAAACCCATGCCTCGACAGGTGGGGCAGCCTCCGTAACGGCTGTTGAAGGAGAATAGCCTTGGATCCGGCTCTTCATAACTGGTCTCGCACCGTGGGCAGGCACGCTTCAGGTTGTAGTAGCGCGTCTCTCTGGCTCCCGCCACCACCACCGCGCCACCGCCCAGCTCGAGCGCTCGCCGCAGAAGAGCTCTGCCATCGGGGGAAGAGTTGGTGACCCGTCTCGACTCTCCCACCACCGCTTCGATGTCATGCTCCACGTAGCGTCGGAGGGGACGAGCGTCGGCGGTTCGGATCATCTTTCCGTCGATGCGCAGCCATTCATGGCCGTCCTTTCGGGCTCGCTCCAGAACCTCGCGGTGAGAGCCCTTCCGCGCCCGGACCAAAGGGGCAAGTAGTCGAAGCTTGTCCTTGTTGAATCGGCGCTCGATGTCGCTGGCGATCTGGTCTTCGGTCTGAGGCGTGATGGGTATGTCGCAGTGGACACAGTGCTGCACGCCGACCTTGGAATAGAGCAGCCTCAGGTAGTGGTAGATTTCTGTTGCGGTGGCAACCGTGGACTTTCGACCACCTTGGGTGAGCCTTTGTTCGATGGAGACGGTAGGAGGAATGCCCAGGAGCAGATCGACTTCGGGCTTGTCCATCACCTGGATGTATTGGCGCGCATAGGCGGAGAGGCTTTCGATGAACCGGCGTTGTCCCTCGGCGAACAGAATGTCGAAGGCGAGGGTGCTCTTTCCCGAGCCCGATAGGCCCGTCACCACCACCATCCGATCGCGGGGTATGTCGACGTCGATCGTCTTGAGGTTGTGCTGCCGCGCACCGATGACACGGATGACGTTGCCGTCCGACTCTACCGAGCGGGGAAGGGGGGTGGGCGTGATGCGAGGCGGTTCTTCCCGGAGGTAGGGTGCGAGGTATCGCCCGGTGTGCGAAGCGGAGACTTGCGCCACCTTTTCTGGAGCCCCGACGGCAACGATCCGCCCGCCCCCCTCTCCACCTTCCGGTCCCAGGTCGATCACCCAGTCGGCATTCTTCACCACGTCCAGGTTGTGCTCGATGACCAAAACGCTTGCACCGCCATCGAGCAGCTTGTCGAAAGCTGACAGCAACACCCGGATGTCGTCGAAGTGCAACCCGGTGGTCGGCTCATCGAAGAGGAACAGAGTGCCTTCGGTGGTCGCGGCGCTCATGTGGTATGCGAGCTTCAAGCGTTGGGCCTCACCCCCGGAAAGAGTGTTCACCGGCTGGCCCAGGCGAAGATAGCCCAGGCCGACGCGGCGCAGAACGTCTAGGGGTGCGACGATCTTTTCCTGATCGGAGAAGAACCGTATCGCCTCGGTGGCGGTCATCTCCAGGGTGTCCTGGATATTCTTTCCCCGAAAGCGGACTTCCAGTACCTCGCGTTTGAAGCGGGCCCCGCCACAAGACTCGCAAGTCACGTAGACGTCGGAGAGGAACTGCATCTCGATTCTCTCGAAACCGTCACCCGAACAAAGCGGGCAACGACCTCCCTCCACGTTGAAGCTGAAGGTGCTGGCGGAGTAGCCTCGGTCCCGCGCTGCGCGGGTGGCGGCAAAGAGCTGTCGGATGGGACCATAGGCCTTCAAATAGGTCAGGGCGTTGGACCGGGGCGTCCGGCCGATGGGAGACTGATCGACCAGCACCATGTCGTGCACGAGCTCAAGGCCTTCGATGCGCTCGCACTGTCCGGGCGTACCCCCTCCTTTGCCCTTCCACTTCTGATACCCCCGATAGAGAACCTCTTCCACTAGGGTGCTCTTGCCGGAGCCGGAGACCCCGGTGACGGCGACCATCACACCGAGCGGTATGTCGACGTCGATATCTTGAAGATTATTCTGTCTGGCCTTGCAGATCCGAAGGGCCTGCCCTTCTCGGAGCTTCCGCCGCGCTTCACGCTGGGGGACGCGCAGGCGGCCAGAGAGATACTTGCCGGTGAGGGAGTGGGAAGACGCCGCCAGTTCCGCAGGCGTTCCGAAGAACTTGAGCTCGCCTCCCCGTTCGCCGGCACCCGGCCCGAGATCCACGATGCGGTCTGCCCGCCTAATGACTTCTGGATCGTGCTCGACCACTACGATGGTATTTTGGTTATCGCGGAGACGTTTCAGAATATCCATCAGCCGCGATGTGTCGCGCGGGTGGAGACCGACCGAAGGCTCGTCCAGCACGTAGAGAGTGTTGACCAGGGACGAGCCAAGAGCGGTCGTCAGATCCACCCTCTGTACCTCACCCCCCGATAGGGTTCGGGACTGGCGGTCGAGGGTCAGGTAACCCAGACCGACGTCGCAAAGGTAGCGGAGGCGGCCCTCGATCTCGTCGAGCAGCATCCCCGCCAATCGATCCCCGGCTCGGCGCGGGAACTTGGTGAAGAAATCGAGCGCGGTCTCGATATTCGAAGCGTAGATCTCGGCGATGGTTTTGCCTCCCAGCCGGTAGAGCAAGGTCTCCTTCTTGAAGCGGGTGCCACCACACTCCTCACAAGGTAGGTAGCTGCGGTATTTCGATAGCAGCACCCGAATATGCATTTTGTAGGTTCGGCTCTCCAACCAGTCGAAAAAACCTTGGATACCGTAAAAGCTTCCCTCGCCCTCGATCACCTGCCGTTGGTGAGCCGGGGAGAGCTTCTCCCAAGACACGTCGACCGGTATGCGCTTTCGGCGGCAATAGGCCAACAGATCAGCTTGTCCGTCTCGGTAGGAAGAGGTGGTCCACGGTTTGATCGCTCCTTGCCGCAGAGTGCGCCGGGGATCGGGAATCACCAGATCCAGATCGATTCCGATGGTGCGGCCGAAGCCCTTGCAGTTTTGGCAAGCGCCCAGGGGGTTGTTGAAGGAAAAGAGGTTGGGCACCGGGTCGGCGTAAAGGATGTCGCAAGAGGGGCAGTGAAAATGCTCACTGAATCCCGCTTCGGTCAAACCTTTGTCGGTCGAGACATGAACGCTGACCTGGCCCTTACCGAAGTGCAGTGCCTGCCCGATCGACTCGAGGAGCCTCGCTTTAGCGCTGGTTTGGCCGACGACACGGTCCACCAGGATGGAAACCGGTTTCGGTCGGAGCCGGGCGAGGAGCGGGCGAGACACTTCCTCTATCTCGCTGTCCACCAGCACGCGAAGAAGACCGAGCCGGCGAAGGCCGGACTCGACCTCGCCGAGCTCGGAGCGTTCGGGCAGGCGAAGCGGGAAGGTGATGAACAGGCTGTTGCCCTCGAAGCGACGAAGAACTTTCTCCAGGATGGTGTCCGCCGTATCCCTTTCTACTTTTTCCCCGCATTGACGGCAGAAGAGAGTCGCCATATTGGAAAAGAACAGCTTCACGTGATCATTGATCTCGGTCATGGTGCCTACCGTGGAGCGAGAGTTCTTGACCGGGTTGCATTGATCAATCGCGATGGCGGGGGGGATCCCATCGATCCGGTCGACGCGCGGTTTATCCATGCGGTCGAGGAACTGACGGGCGTAAGTGGAAAAGCTCTCCACGTAGCGACGCTGGCCTTCGGCATAAAGCGTGTCGAATGCCAGAGAGGACTTGCCGGAACCGGAGACACCGGTGACCGCGATGAGGGAGCCCAAGGGGAGGTCCAGGTCGATGCCCTTGAGATTGTTTTGACGCGCGCCGCGGACACGGAGACTGGCGGGCCCGGCCGAGCTCTCTGGGCTTCTCGCAGTAGGCCTGCTTCTTGGGGAGGGCATCCCGACAGATTAGCGTTCTGGCCGGGACGAGATCAAGGAGAGCTAGGGTCGGTCTTCAGTTGGTTTGGAGCTCTCTCGGTCGTACTCCACGCGAATGAGGTGGAGACCTCGGGGTGGCGCGGTGGGCCCGGCTCGCTTCCTGTCGCGCGCCGCGAAAAGACTATCCACGTCGTCGCCGGACAGCTTTCCTCGACCCACTTGGAGGAGCGTGCCCACGATGTTCCGCACCATGTGGTGCAGGAATCCGTCGGCCGCGATCTCGTAGACTAGCTCCGTTCCTTCTTGTGAAAAGCGGGAAACGGTGCACTCTCTTTCCGAGGTCTTCGCTTCGCACGAGGAGGCTCGAAAGGACTCAAAGTCGTGACGGCCGATGAATCGCCCCGCCGCTTCCGTTAAGGCCTCTCGATCGAGTGGGTAGGGATGGTGGAGCGTGTAGCGAGCACGGAAAGGGGAGGCGACGGGAGCGGTATCGAAGTAGTAACGATAGGTTTTGGAGCGCGCGCTGAAGCGCGCGTGAAAGCTCGGGGGAGCCGGTTCCACTTTAAGGACGCGGATATCGTCGGGGAGCATCGAGTTCAAGCCTTTCAAGATCCCGGAGGGCGGAACAGGAGTCGGGAGATCGAAGTGCGCCACTTGTCCGTGTGCGTGCACGCCGGCATCGGTCCGCCCCGCACCCACCACCGCGACCGGTTCCCCCGCCAGGGTGGAGAGTGCCTCCTGGAGTCGGGCCTGAATGGTGATGCCCTGAGGTTGCAGCTGCCACCCCAGGTAGTCGGTGCCGTCATAGGAGAGCGTCGTTCGATAGAGAGGCATGAAGGATGGGGCGCTCTCAAGCCCGACGCGGCCGGCTTCCAGGCTTCACCGCGGTGGAACCGGCCCGGCAAAGAGGGCAGCTCGATGGCTCATAGGCGGGAAAATCCAGTCGAGCCAGAGAGAAGAAGGGCACGCCCTCGGCAGTCACCGGTTCCCGGCTGCGATCCACGATGGCTGCGGTGGCCACCACCTTTCCACCGTGTGCTCGCACGATTTGCACGGTCTCGCGCAACGATCCGCCGGTGGTGACCACGTCTTCCAGGACCAACGCTCTCTCGCCCGGGTCGATGGTGAAGCCGCGCCGCAGAACGAGCTGACCCGAGTCGGAATCACGCTCGACGAAAAGTGCTCTCACGCCCAGCTTGCGAGCCACTTCATGCGCCACCAAGATGCCTCCCAGGGCGGGGGCGACGGCAAAGTCCACGCCGAGCCCAGACGCCTTCTCTCCCAGGGCGGCGCCGATTCGGGTGGCCACCTCGGGGTGAGCCAGTAGCCGGGCGCATTGGAAGTAACGGGGACTGTGGAGCCCCGAGGAAAGCAGGAAGTGTCCCTTAAGGAGCGCCCCCGAGGCGCGGGCGAGGTCGAGGAGATCCGCGGGCGTCATGGAGAGAGCCTACCAACTCGTCGTTTCAAAGGAAAGGCCTGCAAAGAGAGGGGATCCGTACTAGAATGGGTTGAAACAAACGCACTGTTTCGAGCGTATGAACATTGGGAAGGACCCATGGGGGGGCTTCTCTCAACAAACCCTTTGTACTCAAGAGGAAGTACGATCATGCGGATTCAACCACTACACCTTAGCCTTGCCCTGAGTCTACTCCTTGCGCCGCCGCCAGCCTGGGCGCAAGAGTCCGCGGCGGATGCACCGCAAGGGCTCCAGCTGACCATGGGGCGCGCCATCGAGATGGCTCTCGAGAACAACTTGGACGTCGTGATAGCTCGCCTGGGTTACCAGGCTCAGGGTGAGTTCGTAGGACAGGCAAGGGGAGCCTATAACCCTGTCTTAAGCGCGGAGTTCAACAATCTGCAGAGCCGTACTCAGGGAACGAGTCAGCTGAGCGGCGCCCAGACGTTGAGCAACATCTCCACCGCCTACAACCTCTCCTGGCAGCAAGAGCTCCCCACCGGAGGCAATTACTTCGTCGCCTTCGACAACCGCCGGGCCAGCACGAACAACATCTTCACTTCGGTCAATCCTCGCTACGACGCCGCGGTCAGTGCTCAGATCTCGCAGCCTCTGCTCGCCAATCGGCAGCTGAACTCGATCAAACAACGCATCGTGGTGGCTCAGAACGGCGAGCAGGTGGCGCGCCATGATTTCGAGGCTCAAGTAATGAATCTGGTGGCTGCGGTGCAGCTGGCGTACTGGGATTGGGTCTTCAGCATCCGAGACCTCGATGTGAACCGGAAGTATTTGGCGTTGGCCCAGGACCTCCGGCGCAACAACCAAATCCAGGTCCAGGTCGGTACCATGGCACCCATCGACGTCCTGGAGGCGGAAGCGGAAGTCGCCGCCAGAGAGAGCGAGGTGATCCTGTCCGAGGAGGCTATCGAGCGCAACGCGGATCGGATGAGGCGCCTCATCAATGATCCCAGCTCACCGGATTTCTGGGATATCGAGATCCAACCGGTCGATGAGCCGCGGCTCTCCGAAGTAGAGATCGATCTGGACGACGCGGTCCGCACCGCCTTGGCGCGACGTCCGGTGCTTTCCGGAGCTCGAGTGGAGCTGGAGACCCGCAACTTCCATGTTCGCTACACCCGAAACCAGATGCTGCCCCAAGTCGACCTGGTCGGCTCCTACACTCTGACTGGCTTGGGTGGTGACCGGATTGTGAGGTCAGGGTTTGGTGGCGACGTGACTCAAGAGATTCCCGGTGGTTACGAAGACGCGCTAAACCAGCTCTTCGACGGAGAGTTCCGAGACTGGACACTGGGGTTAGCCTTCTCTTATCCCCTCGGCAACAGCGCCGCCGATGCGGCTCATTCCCAGGCTCAGATCGATTATCGGCGGCAGAGGGCGATCGTAGAGAACGACGAGCTCGCCATCGCTCAAGAGGTTCGGGTAACGGCCCGACTGGTTCAAACCAACCGCAAGCGCATCGAGGCGACCCGTGTGGCGCGGGAGCTGGGGCAGGAACGATTGGCAGCGGAGCAGAAGAAGTTCGAGGTCGGGATGTCCACCAGCTTTCTCGTGGTACAGGCGCAGCGCGATCTGGCCACCGCCGCCGGTAACGAGCTCCAAGCGGTGATCGACTACAATAAATCCATCGTGGCGTTCCGTGGTGTCACCGGCACCATCCTGGACGAGCAGGGGATCGATGTGAGGTAGGCTCCTTTCCTCGCGGTGAGCGGCGGTACGTGCCGGGCCACGCATCGCCGCGCTCACCACCCTCGCAAGAGCGGATTGAGAAGACTCGTTCTCCTGCCGGATGGAAACTTGACAGGCACCTTGGAGACGCCTTATCGTTGTTCTGTCCTTACTAGCATCCTTTCATCCAGGACCCGCCTAGGAGGAAATAATATGGGGGGAAAAGCCCGCAAGCTCGAGTCTCAGCAGTTTCTAGCTACTCGCCGCAAAGCCATCATGGAAAAAGCCAATCAACGACGGAAAGGCGCGGCCCACTCACCAAAGCAACAGGGCCAAGCCGTTCTATCTCCCTGGCGGGCACCTTCGCCGCCTCCCCCTGGTAGCGTTTAATTAGGCTGGTTTGGCGACGATATAGAGCCGGCCCAGGCGTTCGGTCTCGAAGTCCATGCCGCGGCTCTCCAATTCCGACACCATGCTGCGAAAATCGCGCTCGTTCTCGTAGGCCAGAATGAGCGCACCGCAGTCGTCACATCTGGCCACATCACGGTGTTTGTCGAGGTGGAGCTTCGCCTCTCTCAGGCAGCAGTCGTTCATCGCCGTCGTATCAAGGGTCTCGAGTCCCCTCAGGCGGCGCGTATGCGAATCCGAAGAGCCCGCCTCAGGGCGCACAAGTCGCAAGAGAGTGTGCGCGGGTGGCGAGGGCATCGCTCGAGAATCCCCATGCGAGACAGAGCGAAGTCATATTTGATGGGGTCCTCGGGGTCGAGTCGGACCAACCACCGTGTGATTTCCAGAGCCATCTTCCAATCGGGGGTCCTGCGCCGCGCCCAACCGAGGTGGCGCCCGATACGAGCGACGTGCGTGTCCAGGGGAACGACCAGGCGGGAAGGAGAGATGAACTTCCAGAGCCCGAGATCGAGGCCGTCGTCCCCACGGACCATCCAGCGCAGGTACATGTTGAGCCGCTTACAGGCGCTGCCGGTCTTGGGACTCGGGAAGAAGTAGCGTACGCCGGCCGAGCGCGGGAGCTCTCCCGTTCCGTACAGGTCACCGTGATCGAGTGCCAGGACGCTTTCCGAGAAACGGGACAGCGATTGCTCGATCCCGTCCGAAGGACAAAAGCTCTCCCCGAAGAAGGCCCCCACCGAGCCGGATCGTTCGATCATCTGCCGCACGAAGTAGATCAGGCAAACGACGTCTTTTCCGGAGCTCCAGCGATGCCGGAAATCGGCGAAACGGTCTAGCTCCCGGCGTGGCTCGATGGCTCGGGCGAATCGGTAGGGATGCGGGCCCATCCACAGAACAACCCGCTCGACGCTTTTCCGGATCGTCGTCACGTTTCCATAGGCCAGACTCGAAGCGACCAGCCCCACGACTTCCTGATCCTCGGCTCGTGAAAAGCGTCTGGGAAACTGCAAGGGATCGGTGGATAGGTAATGCGCGTCGTATCGAGCTCTAAGATTTTCCAGCCCGGCGCGTAACTGAGCTAGCTTATCGTCTCGCATCGGCCGTCACGAATTCACATCGCCTCGTCGTGAGCCTGCCAAACGATCCGGCCGCCCACCACAGTGACCACCGGACCACCGCGGAGCTCCCAACCGGCGAAGGGCGTGTTGCGTCCCTTGGACTGAAACCTCTCCGGCCGAACGGTGGACGTCCTTTCGAGATCAAGAATCGTGATATCCGCATCGGCGCCGACCGCGAGACTACCCTTGGGAAGTCCGAGAATACGGGCGGGATTGGAAGAGAGAAGCTCGACCAGACGGGACAAGGAGATGATTTTCTTGTCGACCAGACGATCCAGGCACAGAGGAACGGCCGTTTCCAGGCCGACGACTCCGAAGGCAGCCTTGTCGTATTCCACGCACTTATCGTCCAGGTGATGGGGAGCATGATCGGTGGCGATGGCATCGACGGTCCCGTCGGCGAGGCCTTCCCATAACGCCTGCCGGTCCTCTTCGGAGCGAAGCGGCGGCATCATCTTTGTATTGGTGTCGTAGCCCCGCACCGCTTCGTCGGTGAGAAGTAAGTGGTGGGGGGTAACCTCGCAAGTTACCGGCAGGGCCTTACGCTTGGCCTCTCGCACCGCCTGGAGGGCTCCCCGGGTGGAAAGATGAGCGACGTGGAGACGAGCTCCGGTGAGCTCCGCTAGCGCCACGTTCCGCCGCACCGCAATCTCCTCCGAGGCGGCGGGGATTCCTCGCAGGCCCAGGCAGGTCGACCAGAACCCTTCGTGCATGCTCCCCCCGGGATGGAGCTCCGGAGTCTCGCAGTGCTCGATGATGGGGACGTCGAAAAGCGTCGAGTACTCCATGGCCCGTCGCATCAAGAGAGGATTTTCTACCGGGTGTCCATCATCGGATACCGCGACCACACCAGCGTTCACCAGCTCGCCGATCTCGGTAAGACATTTTCCTTCCAGGCCCTTGGTGATCGCCCCCACCGGAAAGACGGTTGCCTTTCCTGCTTCCGCGGACCTTCGCCGAACGTACTCGGTAACCGCCGCGGTGTCGTTGACGGGTGAGGTATTGGCCATCGCCACCACCGCGGTGAACCCGCCAGCAGCGGCCGCTGCCGTTCCACTCTCGATGGTCTCCTTGTGCTCGAAGCCGGGCTCCCGAAGATGAACGTGCATATCGATGAGCCCGGGAACCACCACTCGGCCGCTAGCGTCCAGGATGGTGGCACCGGAGGCGGAAAGCTCCGGTCCGACCGCCGCGATACGGCCGTCTTCTACGAGAATATCGAGGGTAGCATCCAACCGGGAGACTGGATCGATGACGCGACCCTTGCTAACGACTAGGCGCATGTCCCGCCTCGGTTGCACCGCCGCTGAGAAGATAGAGAACCGCCATACGAACCGCGACTCCGTTGGTGACCTGATCGAGAATGACGGATTCGGGTCCATCCGCGACGCTGGAGTCGATCTCCACGCCCCGGTTCATGGGTCCTGGATGCATCAGAATCGCATCCGAGCGCGCCCGCGCCAGTCTCTCCGCGGTGAGCCCGAAGAGCCTGAAGTACTCGCGAGCGGAAGGAAAATCGTGTCCAGATAGACGCTCCGTTTGGATCCTCAGCATCATCACCACGTCCACTCCTTCCACCGCCTCGTCCACCGAGCGGGTCACCCGGGCGCCCAGTCGCTCGATCCCGGGGGGCATGAGGGTTGGTGGTCCGGCGAGAACGACTTCCGCCCCCAACTTGGTCAGCAACCACAGGTTGGATCGCGCCACCCGGCTATGAACGATGTCCCCGACGATCGCAACCCGGAGCCCCTGGAGCTTACCCTTCCGCTCGCGAATGGTGAAGGCGTCCAAGAGCGCTTGGGTGGGGTGCTCGTGCATTCCGTCACCGGCGTTGACTACCGACGATTTGCACATACGGGCGATGAAATGGGGCGCGCCGGAGGAAGCGTGCCGCATGACCAGGATGTCGGGCGCCATGGCCTCCAAGGTGCGGGCGGTGTCCAGCAAGGTCTCCCCTTTGGAGACCGAGCTCCCCGACACCGATCCGAAACTGACCGAGTCGGCGGACAAACGCTTCTCGGCGATCTCGAACGAGGCTCGTGTGCGCGTGCTCGACTCGAAGAACAGGTTCATCACGGTTCGACCGCGAAGAGTGGGCACCTTTTTGATGGGTCGCGCCGCGACCTCTTTGAAGGAGTAAGCAGTGTCCAGGATGAGCAGGATCTCTTCCGCAGAAAGGTCTTCGATGCCGAGCAGGTCTTTCCGCTGAAGTCGCATCCGCTAGGCTTCCTCGAGGAGAACGACTTCGTCACGGCCGTCGTCTTCTTCCAGGATGACCTTGACGGACTGTCGTCTCGAGGCGGTGACCTCTTTGCCCACGTAGTCCGCTCGGATGGGGAGCTCACGTCCTCCCCGGTCCACCAGCACCATCAGCTCGATTCGCTCGGGGCGCCCGAAGTCGATCAACTGGTCGAGGGCCGCTCTCACCGTGCGGCCGGTGAAGAGCACGTCGTCTACCAGCACGATGCGCCGGCCGTCGATGGGGAAGGAGAGATCGGTGGCGCGAACCAGCGGCTGGGAGCCGATGTCGGTCAAATCGTCGCGGTAGAGCGTGATGTCCAAGACTCCCACCGGGATCTCGGTGTCGGTACGCGTGCCGATGAGCTTCGCCAGCCGTCGGGCCAGCGGGACGCCTCGGGTACGGATCCCCACCAAGGCAAGCCGTTCGGAGCCCCCGCCGCCCTCGATGATTTCGTCCGCGATTCGGGAGATGGCCTCGCCGACCGCGTCCGCGTTCATAAGGATGGAGGCTTCTTTGTAAGGCATAGCGGGCTAGGGCAAGACCGCATCATCCTAGCAGGCCGCGCTTCGCTATTCCATCTCGTCCAGGATTCCCGGGAGGAGATCGAGCGGCGAGGGGAACTCGTAGGAAACTCCTTCGGTGCGAGGCTCGATGAGGAAGTTGTGGTAGGAGGAGATGAACGCCACCGGTTGGTTGCGAACCAGGGAGTCCTCCAAGACGTCGGTGAGAAGCCTCCCGTCCATGTCTTGGCCGAGAGGGAGTCCCAACAGGTAGAGCAGGGTGGGAGTGATATCGACCACCGACGCTCCTTGGATCTTGGCGCCCGCCTCGATACCCTGGCCGTAGAACAGAGCGAGACCATCTGGACCTTGTTGGTGGTAACCGGACAGGTGAGTATTGCCTTTGAAGGACTCCACCATCCGCCGCGCGAAGGGGAGCGGCTCGATGCCGTGACCCGACAAGACGACTAGAATCTCGTTCGGCCGCATGGATTGCAGATGCTCGCCCACCAAGGTGTCTAGTCGATTGTAGTAAGCGTTCACCACGCGGCCGTATTTCCTGAGCTCAGCGGCGCTCACGTCGCCGAAGTCGTTGGGACTGTGATAGCGCATGAAGGTGTGCCCCACCACGTCCAAGCCGAAGAAGTAGATACCGTAGACCTGAGGCTCGTACATGTTCCGCAGCATGTTACCGATTCTCTGATAGGTGATGTCGTCAGCCAGCGCCCGTCTCTTGAGCTCCGGCTCCCAATCCAGCGTGTCTCCCGGCACGGGCTGCGAGTCGTCGATGAATCGGGTAAGCTGAGCCTCGTCGATCTCGTCGGGCGAGACGACGTAGTCTTTCAGGAAGTCGAAGAGCTCCGGTGGATAGGTAAGGTTGGGAAGTAACGGGTCGAAACGCTCGCGAACTTGCCGGTGAAAGAGCTCGGATACGATGAAACCGTTGATCCTCTCCGCCGGATAGGTACCCCACCAGCGAACGAGTCCCGAGCTGATACCAAAGCTGCTCAGGATGTTCCACAGGGTCTGGCAGCGACGTTCGGTGGAGGACATGGCGGCTCTGTTCATCAGTCCTCCTCGCTCCAGCGAGCGCAGGTAGACTCCGTCGGGTAGCAGAGAGAAGGCGGGCTCCACGCCGGGGAATCGATAGCGGTAGAAGCCGATGAGTCCGTGCTGACGGGGCAGCTTGCCGGTAGCGATGCTGGTCCATATGGCGAGCGACTCCGTCGGGTACAGGCTTCGGAGCGTTCCCGCCGCGCCGCCTTCGATGAGCCTGGCGAAGTTCGGCAACCTTCCCGCCGCGACGGCGGGCAAGACGTAAGACAGAGACGCTCCCTCGATCCCGATGATGGTCAGTCGGCGCGGCAGGGGGTTGTCGGCAAGAGGAAGGCGGGGTACCGCCGGGGCTCGAGGTGGGCTCGCGGGGCGGAAATAGAGTGGGAGAATGATTGCGGCCGCGGTCGCGACCAGAACGAGGGCGTAACCGATCGCCGATCCCCGTCGGCCAAAAGAGTAGCGAAAGAGACCGAGAGCAAAGAGCATCGCCGCAGCCGCCGACAGCGTGGTGGCAGCGGCGGCGATGGCCCGAATGGCCTCATGACCCAGGTAAGGCCGATAGTAGAACAAGTTGTGCCAGAGCAAGATCGCACCCAGCCCGAGGTCGATCATGATGAGCCAGGTGAGCACGCTGAAAGAGAACCAGGCAGGCTGCAGGGGACGTCCTCGCACCGCCTCGACTCCCCTCATCAGCAGCCAGAAACCAAGCCCCGCCGCCAGACCGTAGGTCAGCGCCAGTGTTCCCCAAACGCGCCACCAGATCGGGAGCGCGAGCGGTACATCGGTATTCAGGAGGAACAACGCTTCGCTCAATAGGACGGCCGCCAGAAATCCACCCAGCAAGCTGTTGGTAAGGGTCCTCATTTTCGCCTTTGGATCGGGCTTCGGCCGAGCGTCCGGGAGTCGGAACCGTTTCTGGCAGCCCGCAGGTTCTCGAGCAGCTCGTTCATGTCGGTCGGCAGCGCGGCCTCGAAGCGCAGGGACTCCCCAGTCCGGGGGTGGAGGAAGCCGAGGAACGCCGCATGAAGCGCCGGCCGACCGATTCCCCTCAGGATTCGAAACACCGGCTCGCCACCCACCGGGGGACGGCGTGGGCGCCCGTAGTCGCTGTCGCCGACCACCGGAAAACCCGCCTCGGAAAGGTGGACTCGGATCTGGTGCGTTCTCCCCGTCTCGATGCGGACCGACAAAAGGGTGCTGAACGGGAGGTGCTCGATTGCGATCGCCTCGGTGACTGCCGGTTTGGCGCGTCGCGAGTGACTGGAGACCTTCTTACGATCCCGGACGTCGCGGCCCAGCGCGCTTTCGATTCGGAGAGGGGAGGGCGGCCGGCCGTAGACTAATACTTGGTAGCGCTTCTCGACCGATCGGTTGGCGAACTGGCGGGCGATCGCCTGGTGGGCCCTATCGTTTTTCGCCACCACCATCAATCCCGACGTGCCGCGGTCCAGCCGATGCACGATTCCCGGACGCGCCACGCCGCTGACGCCGCTGAGGTTGGGACAGTGGTGGAGGAGTGCATTCACCAGGGTGCCGGATTGGTGACCGGGTGCGGGATGAACGACGAGGAACGGGGGCTTGTTGACGACCAAGAGGTCGTCGTCCTCGTACACGATGTCCAAGGGAATCGGCTCCGGCGACGTCTCCGCTGCTTCGGGAGGCGGCAATTCGACGACCACTCGCTGTCCTTCATGGAGGATGAGAGAGGGTCGGGCGCGTTTTCCCTCTACGCGGACGCGGCCATTCTCGATCCACCGCTTGGCTTGAGCGCGGCTGGCATCGGGGACATGGGCGGGTACTGCCCGATCCAGGCGCTGGTTCTCGTCCTCACGGCCGACCGTCCAGCGTATGAGCCGGTCGCTCGTTTCGGAGTCGGTGGGGCCGAGTTTGGCGATCAAAGCTTGGTCAAAATGACTGAGAACGCCTAAGCCGTTTTAGGATGCGGCCACTTGCGAAGAACGACGAGGGCGATCAGGGATGTCCCGAGAAGGAGCAAGCCGATGAGCTGGGACGTCGAAAGGGCCCCCTCGAATACGAACCCTCTGGGATCGCCCCGATAGAGCTCGATAATGAAGCGGGCGACCGCGTAGAGCCCGACGTAGGTCCAGAAGATCTGGCCATCGAAACGCTTCCTGGTGGACAGCCACATGAGAAAACCGAAAATCAGGAACTCGGCGCCTGCTTCGTAGAGCTGGGTGGGATGGAGAGCGATGCCCAAGGGCACCCCCACAATCTGATGCGCGTAGTCATCCGTGAAGGTGATGCCCAGGAAAGAGCCCGTCGGCTTGCCGTAGCAACATCCCGCCGCGAAACATCCCAAACGACCGATGCCGTGCCCCAACGCGATGGCTGGCGCCAAGACGTCCGCCATCCTCCAGGCAGGCAGCCTGTGTTTCCAGCAGTACCAGAGGGCGGTGAGGATGGCGGCCATCAAACCGCCATAGAAGATTCCACCCGAGCGCAAGAGACTCCAAGGATCGTGCTGGTAGTGTTCCCAGTCCACCACCAGCAACAGGAGTTTGGCCCCCACCAGCGCGGATATCAGGATGTACAGCCCGAGATCCATCGTCATGCGCGTCTCGACGCCAATCTTCTTTGCTCGCCACGCCGCCAGTTTGAGCGCGATGAGGAACCCGACGGCTAGGAGGAACCCATAGGTGTGAAGAATGGGCTGGAAAGTGCGACCCCACAGTGTGATCTCACCGAAGTCGAAGAGTTTTGGATACATGGTCGACCTTAAGACTCTCGAGCGCTAGCCTGCGACATCGCCTCCTTGGGCTCGCGATGGGTCAGCGTGTCCAATAGCAGCAGGCCCACTCCGGCACAGATGGCCGCGTCGGCGACATTGAAGGCGGGCCAATGGGCTTGGCGATAGAAGACATCGACGAAATCGGTCACATAGCCCAGTCGAATGCGGTCGATGATGTTGCCTGCCGCCCCGCCGAGAATGAAGGCGAGTCCCCAGCGGCTAAGTTGGTTGTGCGAGGGAGTGCCCAGAGCATAGACCGCCACCGCAACCAAGGCGGCGATAGATAGAACGGTGACCAGCAGGGGCTTGTAGGGAATGGAATGGGCGGAGAACAGCCCGAAGGCCATCCCGGTGTTTCGCACCAGAGTGATATGAACCAGCCCCGGCACGACCGGAACGGACTCACCCAAGCCCACCTGGGTGCTGACGGCGATTTTGCTGGCCTGGTCCAAGATCAGCACGCTCAGGATGATGATCGCGAATCCCCATCGGTTTTGCATGTCGAAAATTCTCAAGAAAGTCGCCACTCCCAGGCAGCGTAGCATCGGGCCGGGAGAGGCTCA
>DATDRI010000503.1:0-4595 GCA_035291825.1 Vicinamibacteria bacterium
TTGAGGGGTGAAGCATCTCTCGAGAACGGCGTTACATTTCACGTCCAGGGCCCTCTCCAATACCGAGGCCTCGCGGAGGTCCCGCTGACCGACGAACAGCAGAAAGCGCACGCAGGAGAGGTCAACCAGATCCTGGCCAACGTGCAGGCACAACGTATGGTGGTGGGACACACGGTAACCAAAGGTGTCATCGAGCCCCGCTTCGGTGGGAAGCACATCAGTATCGACACCGGGATGCTCGAGATTTACAACGGCGGCCATCAAATCGCGCTGGAGATCCAAGGCGACCTCCTGAGCGCCATCCACTCGGGAGGCAAGGTTCCGCTCCCCGATCACCTTGACGAAACGAATACCTTTGATTACTTGGAGGACGTTGCGACCGTTGACAAGAACAATTACACATTGTACGTTCAGCTTTCGGAAGGATATCTGGAGCAAGGGGAACTGGAACGGGCTCGGGATTCGCTAGAGCAGTTGTTTCGCGGTTCCCACGCCGTCCCCTTTGGGTACAACCGATCATTGGGCGACGTCTACCAGAGGATGGGAATGCCAGAGGCTGCGCGAGAACAGTACCTGGTCTTTATCGATGGGTTCAAGAGCCTCATTACACAGACACCCAGCAACCCGCTCCTGAAGAATTTGCTGATCCGTTTTTGCCTCGATAAGGGTTTGGAGTTGGATATGGCCGAGGAGATGCTTCGGCAAGCCTTAAAGGAGTCGCCAAAGGATCCCTCGTTCCTGCTCACGTTAGGGCGTTTCCAAATCGCTCAGCGTCAGTTTCGCCAGGCCGTCGAGAGTCTGGAGAAAAGCATCGAGCTCGGCACGCCGGGTTACGATGCCTACTATCGCTTGGGTCTCGCCCGTCTCGGAATGGGCGAGACGGCCGAGGCCCGCCAAGCGTTTGAGCTCGCCATTCAAGCCGATCCTACCGGTGAAGGTGCGCGGGAGGAGCTTCAAAAGCTTGTCGATTCCCAGAACTTGTCCAAGGAGGAGGTCCAAACTCATGAGTAGATCTCGCCTATCCCGGACAAGCCAACCAGGGCTCGCCCAAGGTTCGACATCGTCAGTTCCGAAGTCGGAGAGTCGCCAGGCGGTCAGATCTTCTCGGAGATGGCCTTTGCCTGAGTGAAAAGCAATAGGTAGTCACGGCCACCCGCTTTCGAGTCCGTACCGGACATGTTGAACCCGCCGAAGGGATGAACCCCCACCAGCGCGCCGGTACACTTCCGATTGACGTAAAGGTTGCCCACGTGGAACCGCTGCTTCGCCTGTTCGATCTTGTCCCGGCTCTTCGTGTAGACGGCGCCGGTGAGACCGTACTCGGTGTCGTTGGCAAGCTTTAGCGCCTCATCGAAATCCTTGGCTCGGTGGGCGGCCAAGACCGGCCCGAAAATCTCCTCCTGTGCGATGGTCGCTTTTGGCTCGACGTCGGCAATGATGGTTGGACGAATAAAGTAACCCTCCGCGTCCGGTATCGCGCTTCCTCCCGTCAACAAACGTCCTCCCTCCGAGACTCCTTTCTCGATGTAGCCGAGGATGGACCGCATGGCCGAATGATTGATGACCGGGCCGAGGGTATAGCGAGGATCGTCGGTGGGGCCCACCTGGAGCTTCTCGGTTCGATCCTGCAGCTTCCCGAGGAAAGGCTGGTAGAGCTTCTCGTCGATGATGACCCGCGAACAGGCCGAGCATTTCTGCCCGCTGTAACCGAAAGCAGCGGCCACTACGCCTTCCACCGCGGCATCGACGTCGGCGTCGGCATCCACGATGATGGCGTCCTTGCCCCCCATCTCGGCGATGACCCGTCGGATCCAGATCTGACCGGGCTCGGTGCGGGCGGCCTTTTCGTTGATCCCGAGCCCCACTTCCTTGGAACCGGTGAAGGCGATCATCCTAGTCTTGGGATGGGTAACCAACGTGTCACCCACCGTGGAGCCCGCGCCCGTGATGAAGTTCAAGACGCCCGGTGGCAGCCCCAGCTCTTCCATCACCTCGAAAAACTTCCACCCGATGGTGGGCGAGTCGGAGGATGGCTTCAAGACGACCGTGTTCCCAGCCACGATGGCCGCGCTGGCCATGCCGACCAGGATGGCGAGCGGAAAGTTCCAAGGCGGAATGACCACCGTCACGCCGAGGGGAATGTAGCGAAGCTCACACCGCTCCGTCGGGATCTGCACTAAGGGTTGGGGGCCGGCGAGACGAAGGTTCTCCCGGGCGTAGAATTCGCAAAAGTCGATGGCCTCGGCCACGTCGGCATCGGCCTCTACCCAGCTCTTTCCCACCTCATAGACCATCCAGGCCGCGAGCTCATACTTCCGCCTTCGCATGACACTGGCCGCATCGATGAGATAGCGGGTGCGCTCGGTGGCGGGCACGAACTGCCAGCTCTGGAACTTCTCATGAGCCACCTCCACTGCCTTGGACGCGATCTCCGGGGTGGCTCGCTGGAAAATCCCTACCACTTCCGCGGGGTGAGCGGGATTGACCGATGACAACTTCTGAACGGTCTTGAGGCGTTCTCCTCCCACCACTAGATCGTGCTCCGCCCCCATCCTCTGCTTGACATAGGCCAGAGCCTCGCGCATGGCCTTCTGATTCTCTTCCCGACCGAAGTCGGTAAGAGGTTCGTTAACGAAAGGCTGAATCATCACGACTCCTTCACCAGTCTCTTGGTGGCGGAAACTATCACAACTTCCGAAAAGGATCGACTGCCGCTCCCTTGACGGTTCGGATGGAGTGGAAGGAGGGACGGCGACCCTCCGGCCTGGCCTGAACTAACCCGGCCGATCGGGAAGAAAGACAGACAGCCCGGAGAGGCCGGCCGCGTCGAAACCGCTACCGGAGGGCTCTACCTCGGCGGAGAGTCCTCCGGCGGGCTAGCGCTCGATAACGAAAGAACCCGGGTTACCTCTTCGGCGGAATAACCGCGTCTTTGCAAACCTTCGAAACGCGAAACTTCACCACCGTCTTCGCCGGAATCTGAAGCTCTTCGCCGGTCTGAGGATTGCGCCCCTTCCGAGCCTTACGGTTGGATTTCACGAGCTTGCCGATCCCGGGTATGACGAACTGCCCCGACCGCTTGGTCTCCTTGACCGCCAGATCCGCCAGCTCCTCCAGAATGCCGGCCGACTCTTTCTTGGTGATGTTGGCCCTTTCCGCTATGTGGCTGACGATCTGAGTCTTGGTCATTGCCTTGTTCGCCATTCCGCTATTCTCCTTTCCAAGAGACATATCGCATACCCTCCACCCACCAGTGTGTGCCGCCGTCGCTCGCGAGGCAAGACCAACCAACGCCTCAGTGCCGCCGGCTCCGCCCTGCTCGCCCTCTGACACCCGATTGTAATCAGTTGGACGGGAGGCTAAACGGCGTTATTTTAATCGCGAGCAGCCTTTCCTGCAAGGGGAGAAATGAAAAAACCCGCTCCAGACGCCCCTCTCGGGCACCCCGGCCCGCTCACCGCCGCACCCAGCGCGCCTGGTCTTCGAGAGACCGGAAATCCCGTATCCAGACACCGCTAACAAAGCGTGATTTCTCTGACGGATGCAAGGGGAGCCCCTCGTCTGCCTGCCCGCCCCCCCTCGGTGCCTCCTTAGCGCTGGCTTGCAGAAGAAGCCTCCATGACATCGCCCACGAGCTTCTCAGTCGGTACCAGCCTCCCCCCCAGGATGACCCCATCCACCCGCCGCAGATTGCGGATATCCGCGACCGGATCGCCGCCCAGTATGACCAGATCGGCGACCCTGCCGGGGCGAATCGTTCCCAAATCGTCCTGGGCCCCCAGGGCCTCAGCCGCCAATTGGGTCGCCGATCGGATCGCCTGCAGCGGCCCCAGGCCAGCCTCTGACATCTGCTCTATTTCGAGTATCAAACCGTATCCATAGGGAACGATGGGCGCGTCGGTCCCCGCCACGATCCGTCCACCCGCCTCGGCCAACCCCTTCAGAGTTGCGAAGAGGGGCGCCATGACTTCTTCTCGCTCGGTCACGTCTCCCACCGGCGTGCGCCTGGCTGACTCCATCGCCCAGGGAGGAAGGAGCGCGGTCAGACGAGCATCCTCGAGGAGATCGGGTTCGCGGGCGCGAGCGAGCCGAAACCCTCCTTGTATCAAGAGGGTGGGGGTGAGGTATGCCCCGGAGCGCGCCACCAGCTCCACGAAATCGCGGTAACTCCGGCGCAAGTCGGTGATCTTGGGAGAGAAACCGCGACGGCTCGTTCCACCGAGATGCTCGATACCGTCCACACCGAAGGCCACCGCGGGATAGACTTCATGCGAGGTGACGAAAATGCCCTTGCGGTGCGCTTGCTCGACCACCGTCTTTTGCAGGGCGTCCGGGAGGCGCACGTAAGTCTTGATGAGGTCATAGTCGAGCTGAAATGCTCTTTCGAGCTCCCCAAGGAGCTCCTCGGGCGTCTCCAGAGCCAGATAATCGGGGTAGTAGACGCGCGCTCCATCCATGACGAGACCGGTGCCGAGAATTCGAGGCCCGATGCGCCGCCCCGCGTCGATGCTCTCTCGCTCCTCGAGCATCCGATAGATAGGCCCGCCGGTGCTGCGGATGGTGGTGACACCAAAGGCCAGCCAGAGGCGTCCATG
>DATDRI010000504.1:0-2132 GCA_035291825.1 Vicinamibacteria bacterium
CATCGCGCAGGTGGGGTTGATGGCCAAAACCTTGGCCCCTCTCTCCACGAAGGGCATGAGAATGGCCAGATTCGCGGTTGCCTGTCGTCTCATGCTCTTCAGGTCTCCCTGTTCCCAGGCGGGCATGCCGCAGCACTGCAATCCCTTCACGCACGCCGTGGGGACCCGGTTCTTTTCCAGGACTTCCAGCGTATCTCTACCAATCTGGGGCTCGTTGTTCTGTACGTAGCAGGTCTGAAAGAGCACCGCCTCCACACCTGCTGCGGCCGGGCGAATGCGCCCCTGCCTCGCCGCCCAGCGCTCGAAAGTTGTGGGCGCGAAATCGGGGAGGAGTTTTTGCCGGTGAATGCCGAGCAGCTTCTCCATGAACCAGCGATGAGCCTTCGAACGGTTCAAGAGATTGGCAGCCCCCAGGCTGGCGCGCGCCATCTTGCCAGCCGCGTCGGGGTCAGCCAGGACCCGCTCCCTCATCGGACGGCCTCCGGTTCGTGACTGGACGGCATGGTAGCGGTGGACGAGCCGCGGGAAATCGAGTTGGAACTCGTGGCCCTCACTGGGAGTATAGGGACACTGCACCTCACAGAGCTTGCATTGGAAGCAAGCCCGCATGATGCGAGCGGTATCGGCGGAGTCGACCCTGCGGACGTCTCCGTCGTATTGCTTGTCCAGGAGATCGAAGAGGGTGGGGAAGCTGTCACAGTACTTGAAGCAGAGACGACAGCCATGACAGATCTCGAAGGTCCGAGAGATCTCTTTCTGGAGGGCGTCCCCCCGCCAGTAGTGCTCGTCCTCTGGGTCGTAGCTGAGCCCATCGGTGGGAAGGTAGGAAATGCGGTCTTGGCTCATCTTCCGGTCATGCCTGGGGAGCGAGCGGACCCGGTGAGGGCCCCGCTCGACTCCCGAACGAGTTCATGGGGTGGTAAACGGTGCCGGCATCCAGAGGAAGCCGCTTCGTGTCGCTAGTTCAGCTTATCCAGAAAACTCTGGAAGCGGCCGGCGTGAGATTTTTCCGCTTTGGCCAACGTCTCGAACCAGTCAGCGATCTCCGCGAATCCTTCCTGGCGGGCCGTCTTCGCCATGCCTGGGTACATGTCGGTGTACTCGTACGTCTCGCCCGCCACCGCGGCTTTGAGGTTGTCGGAGGTCTCACCGAAGGGAAGACCGGTGGCGGGATCACCCACTGCCTTCAGGTAGTCCAGGTGTCCGTGGGCATGCCCCGTCTCTCCCTCGCCGGTCTCTCGGAAGTTGCTGGCGATGTCGGGATAACCCTCGATGTCGGCCATCTTCGCGAAGTAGATATACCGGCGGTTGGCTTGTGATTCGCCGGCGAAGGCTGCTTTCAAATTCTCATGCGTCTTGGTTCCCTTTAACTCTTTTGCCATGGTCTTACTCCTTTCGGCTCTTTTTGGGCCGGCATCTCGAGCAGATGCCGGTGAAACTGACGGAATAGTCAGTGATAGTGAATCCGGTTTTGCGGGTGTCGGGAATCGAAACGTTGGAGATGGCGGATGCTTCCAGGTCCACCAGGCTCCCACACTGTTGGCAAACCAGATGGTGATGACGCTCGATGTTGGGGTCGAAGCGCACGACTGCATCCGGGTGCGAAAGCTTGCGCGCCGCACCGACCTGAACCAGCGTATCGAGCACCCGGTAGACGGTGGTGCGCGACAATCCGGGAACCCGATCGCGAACCGCTTCGTAGATCTGGTCGGCGGTCGGGTGGTCGCCTCGCTCCAAGAACTCCTGCAGAATGACCCGTCGTTGCACGGTCAGGGAAAGACCCTTCTTGCGGCAGAGATCCTCGAAATGGGTGAGTCGATCCATGACGCCTACCAACAAACGGTATGCTACACCATTTGGTATAAAATGGCAATTAATTTTTATGTTATTGTATATAAATGTCTTATCTTTACTGGTTCACTTGCTCCAGGGGACGGTACCGAGCGTTCGGCGAGCCCACGGCGAGCGTCCGAGGCGTCCGCCGAACGAGTGAGCCCTAACGAACGGCGGCGAGAGCCGACTGGTAGTTCGGTTCTTGGGCGATATCCGGTACGAGCTCGGTGTAGATGACCTTACCGGTTTCGTCCAAGACCACGACCGCTCGAGCGAAGAGACCCGCCAGGGGGCCGTCC
>DATDRI010000505.1:0-2579 GCA_035291825.1 Vicinamibacteria bacterium
GCGTGTGGCGATGGCACAGATCAATCCCACCGTGGGGGACCTGCAAGGAAACCTTCGCCTCATCCGCCAGGCGATTGAGCGGGGCGAGGAGGCATCGGTGCAGCTAGTCGTATTGTCGGAGCTCTGCATCTCCGGCTATCCGCCCAAAGACCTACTGGAAAGACCGGCGTTCGTGCGCCACTGCCGCGAAGCGCTCGAGGACTTGGCGGGCGGAGTCAAGAACACGGCAGCCCTGGTCGGTTATCCCGAGGAGAACACCGAACCAACGGGAAAACCGATCTTCAATTCTGCTGCCCTGCTCCATCAGGGAAAGATTGTTGCTCGGGTCCGCAAGACGCTTCTACCAACCTATGACATCTTCGACGAGAATCGCTATTTCGAGCCGGCGCGGGAAAGCACGCCGGTCGACTTTTGCGGCGGCAAGCTCGGTCTCACTATCTGCGAGGACATCTGGAACGATCACGACTTCTGGCCCAAGCACCTCTATTCGTCCGATCTAGTCACCGCCCTGATCAAGAAGGGCGCCCAAATCGTGCTCAACATCTCCTCCTCTCCCTATGACCTGGGCAAAGAAGACCTGCGCCTCCGCATGCTGCGGAGCCTGGTCGCCAAGCATCGGGTCCCGCTCATCTATGTCAACCAAGTGGGGGGTAACGACGAGCTCATCTTCGACGGCAACAGCGTTGCGCTGTCCGCCGATGGCTCTCTGCTGGCGAGAGGCAAGCCGTTCCAGGACGACTTCTTGATCGTGGACACCGACTCCGGGAAGAGCCTGGAATGGATCGAGGCCCCGCTGATGGAGCGACTCTACCAGGCGTTGGTCCTCGGCACGCGAGACTACGCGAGAAAATGCGGCTTCCGCCGGGCGGTCGTCGGCCTGTCGGGAGGCATCGACTCCACGGTGACGGCGTGCCTGGCGGTGGAGGCGCTGGGAAAGGAGAACGTCCTGGGCGTGAGCATGCCCTCCCGATATTCATCCGAGGGAAGTGTGGCCGACGCACGGGCCGTCGCCGAGAACCTGGGAATCGAGTTCCGGGTGATTCCCATCGAAGGGCCCTTCGGTGCCTACCTCGAGACGCTGGCCCCCGTTTTCCAAGGGCGTGAGGAAGACGTGACGGAAGAGAACATCCAGGCCCGTATCCGAGGAAACCTATTGATGGCCATTTCCAACAAGTTCGGGCATCTGCTGCTCTCCACCGGGAACAAGTCGGAGCTGGCGGTAGGCTATTGCACGCTCTATGGAGACATGGCGGGTGGACTGGCGGTCATTGCCGACGTCCCCAAGACGCGTGTCTATGAGCTGGCTCGCTACATCAATGAATCGAGGCCGCTCATTCCGGAGTCCGTGCTGACCAAGGCCCCCTCAGCGGAGCTCCGCCCCAACCAAACGGATCAAGACACGCTGCCGCCCTACGAAGTCTTGGATCCCATCCTCGAGGCCTATATCGAAGATGGCCACGAGCTCGACGAGATCTCCGCCCAGGGTTACGACCGGGACTTGGTGAAGGAGATCGTGCGCCGGGTCGATGCCAACGAGTACAAGCGTTATCAGGCGCCGCCCGCCCTCAAGGTGACACCGCGCGCCTTCGGGAGCGGCTGGCGCATGCCCATCGCCCGCTCCCACAACCGCTGACCCGGCGGTAGAGACGACTCCGCCCGCGGGCTAGAACGCCAGCCTGTCGGCCGCGTATCCTTGCAACCAGATCACTCCCGCCAACTCATCGCCGGCATGGAAGGGGGATCCCAGGCTTTCCGCGAGCTCACGACCCACGAAGAGGTCGATGGTGACCCTCACGCCGTCCTCGTCGCCCAGACTGACCGGGAGGCACTGGAACTCCCGCCCATCGTACCAGACGCCCTCGGGAATGCCATCGATGGGGCTCTGAAATACACCTCGATCGGGGTTTCCCGTCTTCCGCGGCAGATAGGTACGGAGATTGCTCAGCGAGAATGGCAGCAGATCGCCGTCAGGATCGCGGGGATGAGAAAGTGGCTTCACTCTCTTGAGCGACAGAGCGAGAGCGTTCACCACGAAGGACTGGCTTTTGCCCGGCCGGTTGTCCGACATCCCCGTCGAATGGAGAACGTCGTAGAAACCAAAACGCACGCCCTCGGACTCTCCGATCACCCAGCCTTCCATCCCGCACCCATCCGAGATCACCTCGATAATCTCCACCTCCAGGACACGCCCCCCCTTGACCACCGGAAAGGCAATCGGAATCTTCCCCCAGTGGATGACGCCCGCCAGCCCCAACCTTCCTTCGAAACGGGCCCGCAAAGCGATCCCAGCCGCGACTTCGGATTTCACCGATAGGTGGGGCTTCTCCACCGCTTTCGAGACCCACGCCAGTATGTCGGCCGGCTCGATCGTTGGGGCGAAGGCGCGCCAATAGTCGGCGTCTAGTATGCTCTCCCCCACCGCCGCGCCGGCGGTTGCCGACATGATGACGTCCGAATCCATACAAACCTCTCGATAATGAAGTAGCAATTTCCGGACCACCGGCGGCGGGTGCCCCACCTGCGGCAACCGTCTGTGACCAAGAGCTTTAGCTGATAGCGTCGGGGTTTGAACGAGGGAA
>DATDRI010000506.1:0-5854 GCA_035291825.1 Vicinamibacteria bacterium
TGAAGTGTTCTTTCACTGGGAGCCTCCTTGCTGGGCCTGGCGAATGAAACGCTCTACTTTCTCAGCATCCAGGCGACCTTCGGTGCGAACGCCGCTGCAGACATCCACCCCGAAGGGGGAAACGCAGTCGACGGCTTGTCGCACGTTCGAGGGGCTCAATCCGCCGGCCAGGAAAACGGGGATGGACACGGATTCTCGTATGCGGCGACTCAATGTCCAATCGTGGGTTCGGCCTGTTCCCCCCAATTCCTTGACCTCCAGCCGGGGATTGCCCGAGTCCAGAAGAAGGGCATCGACATGAGGAGCGACCGACACTGCCTGCTCCAAAGATCCCTCATCCTGGACGTGAATCACCTGCACGAGCCGGATTCCGGGGAGGGCGGCGTGAAGATCTTGGTGTGCCCCGAGAGGAAGCTCATCGACGAGCTGGATGGTGTTCACGCCGGTGCTTTTTTGTTGCCTCACGATGGAGGAGACGTCCTGACGACTGGTCAGAAGGAAAGAGGACACTCCCGGTGGGATTTCGTTTGCGATCTCCCGGATGGCCTCCTCCGAAATGACCCCCGGACCGCTGGGCATCTCGGAGACCAACCCCAGAGCCGACGCCCCCAGCCGAATCGCCGCCCATGCCTCCTGCTTGTTGGCGATGCAGCAGATCTTGACTCGGGGTACCATGCTCCATCCGAGTATACTCCGGGCCAGATCGCAGATAATCTTTGATGGTTACTAGTCTGGCCGATAGCAGGTCAGGAGCTTCAAGCGAGCTAGACGGGTGAAGTCCTCATCGAGGGACCAGATGGAGGCCCCTCGCTCGGCGGCCAGCGCGCCGATAAGCAGATCGGCGAAGCCAAAACGTTCTCCCGCTTCGCTGGCGCGCTCCACCCACTCGTCGATGAGCGCCCACGTGCCATCAGCGGGAAAGTAAAGTGGTAGAGCGGAAAGCACGCGGCGAAGCCGGGTTCGGTCCCGCCGCGATGCGCCCACCAAGATCTCGACCCGTACCGGTGCCGCCAATGCCACCTCATCGGCGTCCAAGAGGAGGCGGAGTGCGGCAGCCTCCCTTCCACGGCCGGAGCGCAGCGCGGCGACCCAAACCGAGGTATCTACGAAAATCACTTTCGGTGACGGGCTCGTCGGCGAGAGGCGGGAACATCAATTTCCAGTCGCACCGACCCCATCATCTTCTTCAACTCCTCGATCCGCCGCCGCCGCACCATCTCCTGCAGGGAGAGGACGACGGTGTCGGTCTTGGATTTGAAGCCGAGCAGTTGCCGCGCCTCCTCGATCAGCGATTCGGGGATGTCCAGCGTCGTCCGCATACGTTTAAGTCTAGTTTGTATGCTCCAGGATGTCAAGCTGCAGCAAAACTAGGTGCGGGAGTCCGCCCATCCAAGAAGCAAGGAGTTTGGGTAGAACCGATCACCCCGCCCGGCGCGGAGTCGTGAGACCGCTGAAAACGAACACGTACTCCTGCAAGCCGTTTCGCAAGACGCACGTGCTCCCGACCTCGAAACCCGGCATCAAACGGCGAAGAGTCGGCTCCTTGTAGCGGGGGGCGGAGCGAGTTTCGGGAGTGACGGTGTCGTACTCCAGCGTTTCCGAGTCTCGAATTTTGAACCCGCAGGGTCGAGCCGGGATCTCCTGATGAATCGCGATCATGGCGAACAATCTGGTTGCCGCGTGGGAAAAACGCCCTAGTCGGCGGCTCAACGCCTCGATCTCTCGGGGCTCGAGGTAGTTCAGCAGATCCCAGGCCAGCACCAGGTCGAAGCGCGTGTATGGGTCGTAGGGAAGGAGCTCGGAGAAAATCTTCGAGAGTCGGTCGTCTTCCTCGTCTTTTTCCTCGTCATCGGGCGGCTCGATACGGTAAGACTGTAGCGTGCGATACAGATCGGCTATGTAGAGCTTGCAGGAGAACCGGGAAAAAAACTCCACCGTGAGGCCATGGGCAGGGCCGAGATCGAGGACCCGGAACTTCCGCTCTCCGTCCAGCCTCGCCACCAGACCCGGCAGGGCCAGGGAGTGGTACTCGCGGCTACCCTTCGCCCGCGCCGTTCTCCAGGATTGCTCAGCCGTCCAAGGTGAAGTGAGCTCCAAAATGAGAAGCCCTCACACCGGAGACGTGCTCCTACTGGTCAAGGAAGAGCTCTGCGCTGCCAGGCGGCCGTTCTCCCCAGACTTGGCCGCTGAGTCTTCCGCCGAAGAGCGCTCCTTTTCATCCCCCTTGGGCTCCATATCGATGCTTCCCCTGAATTTCGAGCCGTTCTCGAGCGTCACCCGGGCGGCCTTGATATCCCCTTCCACGCGCCCGGTCTGGAGGATGATGACCTCGTCCTCACCGAACAGGTTTCCTTTGACCTCCCCCCCGACCCGAATGCTCTTGGCGTAGATGTCCGCCTTGACGCGGCCACGCTCGCCTATCAGCACACTGTGTTTCTTCAGGGAAACAGTGCCCTCTACCTTCCCATGGACCTCGAGGTCTTCATTCCCCGTTAGCTCACCGGTGATGGTCATCGAGGAGCCAATGGTGGACAGCTCCTTTCGGGAACGTTCCGGCTGGCTGACCGGCATGTGCGTGGGGGCCTGGGCTGTGAAGGATCCTGGTTCGTTCTTTTTCCACATGTTCTTCTCCTAACGGCTGACTTGCACCAAGTGGTTATAGTGCACATTTTCGAATATGGAGGTGAGACAACGTGAGGGATTCTCCCTATAAGAAGTTGTGGGGAAAAACCCACAAACTCTTCTAGGCTTTGCTTCCGCAGTAGAGGACCGCCGCCATGGGAAGATCTACGGTCGCGCCCATAACGTAAGCAGCCACGCCCTGGCAGACGGCATTTCGAATCGCCTGCAAGTCTTCCGGGCTTTGCGCGCGGAGCAGACCACCCGTCCGCACGGTTCCGTCCTGCATGGCTTCGAAGAGCGCCTCGGCAGTGCGAAGCCGCCACCGGAGCGGGAGCTCCAGGCGCTCGGGGCTCTCGAAACCCGCGGCTCGGAGCGCCTTCCGCGAGACTTCGCCGTCACGATACAGAAAGAAAGGAGGACCTGGAGGGATGGGAACGTTCACGTTGCCCCACTTCTCGACGGCGTCGAGAACGATCTTGAACCCCAGGGCCACGGAGGGATCATCCCAGACGGTAAAGGCGAACCGGCCACCGGGGCGGAGAACACGGTAGCCTTCCCGGAGGGCAGTCTCCGGTCGTTCGAGGTGAGGCACTCCGAAATTCATGACCACCGAGTCGAAGGCGGCCTCCGGGAACGGCAGCGCCTGGGCGTCACCCTCTCGAAATTCCACATCCGGACACCTCCGCCGAGCTTCGGCGAGCATCTCACCGGAGAAGTCCAACCCCACAACGGAGGCTCCACGCGCCGCCGCCGCCGCCGCGACATATCCGGGTCCGGTAGCCACGTCGAGCACCCGCACGCCTTCTCTCACACCTCCCGCGTCCAGGAGAGGTTGGATGGTCTGGGACGTGAGATCCGCGAAGCTCCGATGGTAGACGGAGACGACTCGCTCCCACCCCCGGTGCTCGAACGCGTGAAAAGGGCGCGGGTCTTCGTCTGGAATGCCCGTCATGGATCCTCTACCCTTTTACTGGCTCGCCTGAAGCTCCGCCGCCTTTCGTTCCACGGCAGTCCAGACACGGAGCACGTTTGCGGAGCAGATCTTGGCGATGTCTTCCTCGGAGTAACCCGCCTTCAAGAGCTCGTAGATGAGGTTGGGATAGAAGGACACGTCCTTGAGTCCGGTTGGCAGGGAATCCCCTACCCCGTCGAAATCCGAGCCCAGACCCACATGGTCCACTCCGGCGAGCTGGACGACGCGATCGATGTGCGCCACGACGTCACTGACGTCCGCATAGCCGAGCCCCGTTTTCTGACGATACCTCCTCGCGTACTCCCTACCGTCGTCGGAATCGGGCCGTACTCCGTTCTCCTCCAAGTACTGCGACATTGCCTCTCCGCCTTGTCGGATCGCCTCGACCAGAAACGACGAGCCGAAATTGATGCCGATGGTTCCCCCATTAGCGGCAAGCGCCCTGACCATGTCGTCACTCATGTTCCGCTCGAAACCGGGGGTGAAGTGTCGGGAGGACGAATGAGAGGCGATGACAGGAGCGGTCGAGACCTCCATCACGTCCCGAAAGGCGTCATCGGAGATGTGCGAGACGTCGACCATCATGCCCAGACGGTTCATTTCCGCCACCACCTCCCTGCCGAAAGGGCTCAGGCCGCTCCAGGGGCGATTCGTGTGGTAGGAGGAATCGGAGAGCTGGTTGGCCCGGGAGTGGGCGAGGGTAATGTAGCGAACCCCTCGCTGGTAGAAATGACGGAGGTCGTCGAGCGTCTCAATGGGCGCCCCATTCTCCATTCCCATGGCGAGCGATATCTTGCCCTGGGCGAATTGCTCCCGTACGTCGGCGACCGACGTGGCGATAGAGAATTTGTCGGGCCAGTCGGTGGCGAGCTTCTCCACCAGGTCGATGAGTCTCTCCGCTGCATCCTTGGAGTCACCCGTCTCCTGATGGCTGGCGGCGACGTAGATGGACATGAAAGCGACGTTGAGGCCGCCCGCCTTGGCCCGAGGGTAGTCGAAATCGCCACGCTCGGTCCGGGTCGAGATGTCCTCCATCCTGGCACTGAGGCGGTCGGGCACATCGATGTGCGTGTCGACGATGATGAGCTCCTGGGCGAGCTGCTCGGCTCTCTCCCTCTGGCTGAGCGGTGCTGGTTGCTCGGGCTCGGCAACCTCGGTCGCCTCCGGCCGGCAGGCCCATAGCACCGCCAGGGCAAGAACGATGACGTATCTGTTCATGATAGATACCCCCTTTGACCGCCTGTCTCCGAATCTCAGTAGTCCGTGGTAATCGTGAGATGGTGAGGCCAATGGCTGGCGTGGTAATGAGTCCACAGACGGCCGTCTACCACGGGATCGATAACCTGCAGCTCGGCGGGGCGGCGCCTGTTGATCTCCTCCGTCAATCGGTGGCCACCCCAGATGGTGAAAGCTCGGATCTCGATCTCCTCCTCGCTGTCGGCGGGGATGACCTTGCGGGCGTTGATGGCCGCTTCGAGCTCCGGCGAGTACGAGGTCATGCCGAAGAGGCGGAATGCGACCGGCACGATGTAGTCCGCGAAGACCGTCAACCGCTCGGGGTCTCCGAGCTGGAAGAACCCATTTCCGCGAAACCGCGCATGGAGTTGCCACCACAGCAGTTGCGATCTCTTCTGGAAGGCGATGCGAGACCCCCGGTACATACTCGTGTCACGAAAGGACGGGAACTCCGCCAGCAGTCTTTCCAGCAAGCCGTTACCGTCGGCATAGAGACGGGAAGGACCCGCCTCAACGAAATTGTGGAAACGGCCCTGGTATTTCTCTTTAAGAACATTCCCCACTTCATGGAAAATCGCCAAGCGCTCGTCGAGCATGGGGATGGGGATGTTGCCGGTGAAGATCTCGTCCAGCTCGCCGCGCGTCACTCGAGCCAGGTAATCCCCATCCAGAATGGGAATCCCCTTGTCGTAGGCTCGCTTGAGACAGGCCTCCATCCCCAGAGAGTCCCAGTGCTCGGCTCCCTGGTATTGAGCCTTGAAGATGGTGTGGCTCTCGAAGTCGGTGAACGCGAAATTGATGGTCGAAGTGAGGAAGATGAAGTCCATGGTAACCGAGTCGTCCCCCTGGGGAGTGAGGGGGGATCGAAAATCGGGCCAGGGCAGCTCCTCGTAGGCCATCCAGCCGGCTACCTCGCGCACCTTCTCTTCGTGGAAGCGCACGTGCCTGGCCCCGGTGATCACCGGCTTCAGACTGTCCAGAATAGGACCGCCGGCGAGTTCATCTTGTCTTGCAGGAGTCATC
>DATDRI010000507.1:0-3164 GCA_035291825.1 Vicinamibacteria bacterium
CGGGAGGAGACCGCGGGCAGCGTCCTAAAAATAGAACGAAAAGGGAGGTGCTAATGCGTGGCCGAAATCAGAATCCAGGACGGTGAATCCATCGAAAGTGCCTTGCGCCGTTTCAAGAGAAGAGTCCAACAGGAAGACATCATCAAGGAGATCAAAAGGCACTCCTATTACCTGAAGCCAGGCGACAAGCGTCGAGCCAAACAAGCACTGGCGCGGAAGCGCGCAAGGAAAAAGATGCGCCGCGAGCACGGCGGTTAGGACGGTCTGCTCGACCGGTCTTGCTCCGACCGGCTCAGGCGATATGACCGGCTTGAATGGACGTGATGGCGGCCACGTTCACGATGTCATCGACGCTGCAACCTCGCGAAAGGTCATTGGCTGGTTTGGCCAAGCCTTGCAGAATCGGCCCAAGCGCCACGGCATCCGCGAGCCGCTCGATGAGTTTGTAGGCGATATTTCCTGAGTTCAAATCGGGGAAAATAAGCGTGTTCGCTTTTCCTCCCACCCGACTCCCCGGAGCCTTGCTAGCCGCCACCTCGGGGACGAGCGCGGCGTCAACCTGAAGCTCCCCATCGCTCGCCAGAGCCGGGCATCGTTCTCTCAACGTTTCGGCGGCCTCCGCCACTTTCTTGACGCTGGGATGGCTGGCGCTCGCTTTGGTCGAGAAGGAGAGCAGGGCCACTCGGGGCTCGGTCTCCAAGAAGAGTCGTGCGTTCGCCGCGGCGAGCTGAGCGATCTCGACGAGTTGGCTGGTGTCCGGGTCGGGAATCACGCCGCAGTCGGCGAAGACGTACTCTCCTTTGCCGCGCGGCAGAACCATCAGAAAAAAGCTGGAAACCCACTTCACTCCCGGCTGCGTACCCAGGATGCGAATGGCGGGGCGAACGGTCTCCGCGGTCGTGTGCTGGGCTCCCGCCACGTATCCCGCGGCTTCTTCGGTCAGAACCATGCAGGCAGCGAAGTGAATGGGATCCGACACCACCTGCCGCGCCTCGTCCTCGGAGATGCCTTTGGCGCGCATCAGGTGATGGTAGCGCTGTCCAAAGACCTCGAGGTCTCCGTCTTCGGACGGTGGGCGAATCTCGATACCTCTGAGCGAGATACCCGCGCGGGCGGCGGCCGCCGTCACTTCGTCCGGCTCTCCTACCAAGATCGGCCAGGCAATCCCTTCGTCCTGCATCGTCCGGGCGGCTCGTAGGGTACGCGGCTCGGTCGCCTCGGGCAAGGCAATGCGCTTGCGGGAGGCGCGGGCCCGCTCTCGGAGCCGGTTGACGAGGGGGTAATCCATGGGTTGGCGAGTCTAGCACAGGCTTGGGAGCTTGACACTCCTTCGCCTTTCGTGATAACACTTAGCGGCTTTTAGCGGCCGGAGTATCTCTCGAACCCCTGGCAATAGGAGAGTTCTTATCATGAAGATTGATGAAAGATCGGTAGGCGGTGTCACCATCCTGGACCTGAAGGGTAAGATGCTCATCGGTGAAGGTGACGAGCTCCTGCGAGAGAAGATCAACAGCCTGGTTGAGAACGGTAAGTCCAAGATCGTTCTTAACCTTGCGGAAGTGCCCTATGTGGACAGTGCGGGGCTCGGTGAGATCGTGCGCTGCTATACGACGGCGAGCCGCAAAAACGGAAAGCTCAAGCTGCTGCACCTGACCAAGCGCATCCAAGACCTTCTCTCCATCACCAAACTGCTCACTGTCTTCGAGACCTATGACGATGAGGAGAAGGCTGTCAAGAGTTTCTGATCGAGCTGGCTTCTCGGAGTATCCAAGAGTCAACGAAAACTCAAGAAGAGCGGCTGACAACGCAGGGCAAATCGAGAGGGCCCCTCGCCTCATACGGCCTCGAGTCCTACTACCTTCTCCTATCCCTTCGCCCACATCAGTGGGCGAAGAATCTGGTTGTCCTCGCCCCGCTCATTTTTGCCCGCTTGCTGTTCCACCTTCCCGCGGTCGCAGCAGCGGCCGAGGCCTTTCTGTTGTTTTGTTTGCTGTCCGGCGCCGTCTATCTGGTCAACGATCTCGTCGATCTCGAGCAAGATCAACTCCATCCCGTCAAACGCCAGCGACCGCTGGCCTCGGGGCGTCTTTCGCCGAGGCTGGCGGGTACCGCGGTGGCCCTGCTGTTGGTGGTCGGGCTGGCGGGAAGCTTTGGACTGGGAGCATCCTTCGGCGTGACCGCGTTCCTCTACTTCGGTTTGATGATCTGCTACTCCTTGCTGCTCAAGAACATGGTCATCCTGGATGTTCTCACTGTATCTTTCGGATTCGTGTTGAGGGCAATCGCCGGCGCCGTGGCCATTGGCGTGGCCTTCAGTAACTGGCTACTCGTTTGTACGATGTTACTCGCACTGTTCTTATCCCTGACCAAGCGCCGCCACGAGCTGACGCTATTGGCGGGTGGGGCAGCCGAGCACAGGAGGATCCTGGGAGAGTATAGCCCCTATCTGCTGGACCAGATGATTGCGGTGGTAACCGCGTCGACTGTTTTGTCCTATGCTCTATACACCCAGTCGCCAGAGACGGTTTTCAAGTTTGGCACAGACCGTTTGGTTTGGACGCTACCGTTCGTATTGTACGGGATCTTTCGATACCTGTACTTGGTCCACCAACGGGACGAAGGGGGAAACCCCTCACTCGTGCTATTCAACGATCGGCCGCTTCTCGCGGCGGTGGGACTCTGGACGGTTGCCGTCATCGCCATCATCTATCACTTCGGAGAACCGGGCTAGACTCTCCTAACTGTTAAGTCGACCGCAACAACAACCGAGCAACCCGTTTCTAGGCTTGGAGTCTACCAAGGAGGAACATGTCCACCTTCAGCATCAAGGGAAGCGATATCGACGTCGAGGCCGTCATGGCAACGATCCGCGCCCGCATCGAGGAGAAGCGGAAGGGTTTGTACACGGAAGAGGAGGTTCGCGAGATCGCGGAGATGAAGCTCGACTCCGTGCTCGACGCCAGTCAGTTCAATAGTGATTTCGTGGCCGCCTTCCGGGCCCGCAACGAGCAATGGAACTTCACCTTCGGTCCCGAGACGATCTATCAATCGTCCCGCGGATTCGCCGGCCGGCTGATTCGTCTCGCTCGCCGTCTGCTGAACCCGGTCCTCAAGTTGTTTTTCAACCCCGGCCCCATCGGAGGGGCGCTGGAGCGGCAGGCGGA
>DATDRI010000508.1:0-1898 GCA_035291825.1 Vicinamibacteria bacterium
TGAACCCCGCGCGCCGTACCGCGTCCGGCTATCGGGTCTACGACCGGGAATCGGCCGCGCGGTTGCTCTTCATCAAGCGGGCGCAGGCCTTCGGGTTCTCGCTCGACGAGATCCGTGACCTGCTCCGGATGAAGCCGGAGACCCCGCAGAGCTGCAATCGGGTGATGAAGATGCTCGACGGAAAGATCGAGGAGCTGGCAGAACGTATCCGGGAGATGCAGCGCTTCCACCGTCAGCTCGCGCGCTACCGAAAGCGATGTGGAGAGGCACTCGCTGAGGGCGACGCCTGTCCGGTCATCCTGGAGGTTTCCAGGCCTCGTGAAGGCGAAAACCCTTGAAGAAGGAACTTGACTCGGTACTCGGATACAAGGTGTAGCGTAACCCGGTGACGGAAAAGGATGGATTCCATGTCCGAGAAATTCGTTGAAGATGCCGGCGATGCTTGCTGCGCCGTAGACGCCGAGCGTTCGAACGCCGGCACTCTGGCGGCCCTGTCCGCGGTCCTGGCGTCGGCGTGCTGTGGACTGCCTTTGCTGTTGCTCGCGGTCGGCCTCGGCGGTCTGGGTCTCGGGAGCTTCCTCGGCACCTACCACTGGTACTTCACTGGCGCGGGCGTCCTTCTCCTCGCCGGTGGGTGGTTCGTCTTCTTGAGAGAGAAAGCCAGGCTTCGAGCCGCGGGGCACGAGATCCGCCACGCGCGGATGACGCCGGCGCTTCTCGCTGTGGCGACGGCCGCCGTTCTCGGCTTCGGCGGCCTCAACGTCGCAAGTGCGCTGGGATGGGGTTCCAAGGCTCGAGACGTCAGAAACGCGAGCTCGGGCTCGCATGGCGAGCTCGCCCAAGTAGTCCTACCCGTCGAAGGTATGACTTGCGTGACGTGCGAGTGGGGAATCGAGAAGGCGCTCGGAAAGCTCGACGGTGTGGTCGAGGCCAAGGCGAGCTCCTCCGAACAGAAGGTATTGGTCCGCTATGCGCCGGGGAAGGTGAGCTTCGAACAGATGATCGAGGCGGTGGACTCCACGGGCTACAAGGCCTCGATGCCGGACGCGTCCTGAAAGGCGAGAAAACGATTGAGCGATTGCTGCAAGGTACCGGAGCCGGCGGCGGCCGACGACCGCTGCCGGCGATGTGGTCGAAGCGGGCGCCGGGTGCTCCGCGAGACGATGGAGAGCCTGTTGAAGCCGGAGGCACCCGGGCGTCTTGCGGAGGAGCCGTACTATTTCGACCGGACGCCGGAGTGCGACGTCGTGTACTTCTCGAATGAGGCCCCGTCGTATTTCCACAAGGATGAGCTTACCCTGCGCGTGGGCCTGAAAGAGACGGAGTCTCCCATCCCGCTTTGTTACTGCTTCGGCCATACCGCGGAGTCCGCCCGGGAGGAGATCGTGACCACCGGTCGCTCAACCGTGGCCGAGAGGATCGCGACGGAGGTCCAGGCGGGGAACTGTTCCTGCGAGGTGAAGAACCCTTCGGGCAAGTGCTGCCTTGGCGACGTGAATCGAGCGATCCAGCAGATCCAGAACGAGCTACAGCCGGAAGAGCAACGGGAGCAGTCCGTGGCTCTCACGGAAAGAGGATAACGACCCATGATGAAAAACGGTTTCTTGTTCCTGGTGACACTTTTGGCGTTCTCCCTGAGTCTCGTAGTCCGGGCCGAAGAGGCCAAGGAGGTGGAGCTCGAAGTCCGCGGCATGACGTGAACGAGTTGCGCCGCGGCGGTCCGTGCCGCGTTGATGAAAGTGGAAGGATGCGAGGACGCAAAGGCTGACTGGGAAAAGGGATGGGCCTGGGCCAAGTACGATCCCGAGAAGACCAATCCCGAGGAGCTCGTCAAAGCGATCAATGAAAATACTGCGTTCGAAGCCAAGCTCCCCGAGAAGAGCAGGAAGAAAGAGAAG
>DATDRI010000509.1:0-1640 GCA_035291825.1 Vicinamibacteria bacterium
GGCGGCGTGGTTGTGGTTCTTCACGCTCACCATGGCCATCTGCTCCTCGGTGGTGCCGTACTTGGCCATGTGCTTCTGGGCGGCCAGGGCGAAGCACGGGGGAGCAGTCAGCCCGTACGAAGCTTCCCATTCCCGGTCAACGCCGGTGCCCATGTTGAGGATCGCCTCCTCCGCGCTCGGCTGGTTCAGCTTCTCGACCCCGAGCACCATGACGAGGTCGGCCAGTCCCGCGGCGATGAAGGCGTAGGCATAGCGGATTCCCACCGTCCCCGAGGCGCACATGTGCTCGGTCCGCGCCGAGAGGTGCGAGGGCTTGATGCCCAGCGCCTCGGCCGCCAGGGACGAGATGTGGCTCTGGAAGGCCGTCCGCTCCGGCATCACGCTTCCCACCACGATCCCCTGGAGGTCCTTGGGTTTCACCGCCGGGACCGAGTCGAAGCAGGCCTTCCCCGCCTCCCAGATGAGGTCCCGGAAGCTCGCCTTCCTCACCCCGAACTTGCCAACCCCCGCTCCGACCACTGCCACCCGTTTCATATGCCTACCCCGTTCATTGGCTCACCGGCCCTACGAAACATACTCATACACGGGGGCCGTTCTGTCTGGCTTGCGGGCTTCGCGCAAGATCGCCTCGATCCGCCGCACGGTATCGGGCTTCAGCAAGACGTCTCCGCAGACTGAGCACACTTCCGCAGGGACGCTATCGATCACTACGACGTGTCCGTCGTGCCTGACGGTGTGGAAAACCTTCCTGTCCTCGTACTGCCCCGGGCAAGCGTTGAAACACGTCACCATGTCTCTCCAATCTGCACTCATGCCATCGCCCCAACTGACTCTAGTCAATTTCGACGCGCCCGGCGGGCCCATCAAACGTTACCCGGAGCTGGTTCAGGACATCGCGGCCGAGGATGCGCTCAGGCGTGTCGACTAGCTGAATGAGTGAACGGCAGGAATGCCCGGCGATTTCAACGATTCCTCGATAGACCAAGGCCGTAACGCTTGGCCCGACAATGCCTCTTACGGTCGTCGTGAAGTAGGGAGATTCTCGCAGTCCGATTGCTTCACCATCCCGCTCTGGAAGGAGAGAAAGATCCGCGCCGGTGTCGGGAATTACATTGTCGAACGTCACGCTCTCGCCTTCGCGCTGGCGAGAAAATGTGGCGGTCACGCGCGGTAGTGGAAAGGGTTGGTAGCCTGCGTCGTAGGCGAAAGTGCGCCTGATCACGAATGGTCGTTCCTCGAAACCTACTCGCGCGATGTATGGATGCCCCCCAATCACAGCCGCTCGGTCGAGGATGTCAAATACGTCATCGGCTTCCGCGATGACCTTCCCTGCCTGCACCGCCACCCACTTTCCTGTGTGGCTGGATAGCAGTGAGTCTCGCACCATCCAGTAGGATTCTTCGTTCGCAAGGAAATCCCGATGCACATGCGCTCTCTGCCGAGCTGGTAATCTGTCCGTTAATTTGTCCATTTCGCTAGAACCCCAGCGCGCGGACTTCGGCGCGGAAGCGCTCCACGTTCCGGAGCTTGATCTCCTCGTAGCCGCGGATCAGATCGGGCAGATTCGCGAGCTTGACCGCGCGCTCGTAGGTCCCGTTGGAGAGATCGGCCAGCGCCTTCTCGATGAGGCTCCGGTACTC
>DATDRI010000510.1:0-3633 GCA_035291825.1 Vicinamibacteria bacterium
CGGATTCTAATCGAGCTGGTAGTTGGGAGCTTCCTTGGTGATGATGACGTCATGGACGTGGCCCTCCCGGTGTCCGGCCTGGGTCACCCGAACGAACTTGGCACGCGTCTTCAGCTCCTGAATGTTCCGGCAACCGCAATAACCCATTCCTGACTGCAGTCCTCCCACCAGCTGGGTCACCACGCCCGAGAGACTACCCTTGGAAGGGACACGGCCCTCGATACCCTCCGGCACCAGCTTGGAGGTCTCCACGTCTTGCTGGAAGTATCGATCCCGGGTCGCATCGCTCATGGCACCGAGCGATCCCATTCCGCGATAGGTCTTGAACGTCCGGCCCTGATAGAGAACCGTCTCTCCCGGACTCTCGTCCGTACCGGCGAACAGTCCCCCTATCATCACCGCGTCCGCTCCCGCCGCGATCGCCTTGGTGATGTCTCCACTGAACTTGATGCCTCCGTCGGCGATCAGAGGCACGCCGAACTGGCTCGCCGCCCCGGCGCAATCCAAGACGGCGGTGATCTGAGGAACGCCGGCTCCGGAAATGACCCGCGTCGTGCAAATCGAGCCCGGCCCCATGCCCACCTTGACGGCGTCCGCGCCGGCCTTAATGAGATCCCGAGTGGCCTCCGCGGTGCCCACATTGCCCGCCACCACGTCCACGTCGGCGAACTCTTTCTTCAGCCTCTCCACCGTGCTCAATACCTTCTTGCTATGACCGTGGGCGGTATCCACGATGAGAGCATCCACCTGGGCATCGACCAAAGCCTTGGCTCTCTCCAGCGCTTCGTTTCCCACACCGATGGCCGCCGCACAACGGAGCCGACCCAGGTGATCCTTGGAGGCCAGCGGGTACTTGATGGCCTTTTGGATGTCCTTGACGGTAATCAACCCCTTGAGGTTGTACTCCTCGTCCACGACCAGCAGTTTCTCCACCTTGTGTTTGTGCAGAATCTTCTTGGCCTCTTCCAAGCCAGTCCCCACCGGGACGGTGATGAGATTCTCCTTGGTCATGACCTCCGATATGAGCAGATCCATCCGGGTCTCGAAACGAAGATCTCGATTGGTGAGAATACCGACCAGCTTGCCGTCCACCACGATGGGCACGCCGGAGAAACGGTACTTGGCCATCACCTCCTGAGCCTCGGCGATGGTACGGTCGGGCGTCATGGTGACCGGATCCACGATCATGCCGCTTTCGGAGCGCTTTACCTTGTCGACCTCTTCCGCCTGCCGGGCGGGAGTCATGTTGCGATGGACCACCCCCATCCCTCCCAGTTGCGCGATGGCGATGGCCAGGCGCGATTCGGTCACCGTGTCCATGCCGGAGCTGACGATGGGAATGTTCAACCGGATCCTGCGACTGAACCGGGTAGTGGTATCGACTTCCGAGGGCAGCACGTCGGATTTCTGTGGAACGAGAAGGACGTCTTCAAACGTGAGGGCTAGGGGAAACTGCTGCTCGGTCACGGCTCACGCTCCCCGCCGCGGCTAAGCGCCGCAGCACTTTTTGTACTTCTTCCCACTTCCACAGGAACAGGGTTGGTTGCGTCCCACCTTGGCGGCGTCGCGTTTGATTGTCTTCACCGCCGCGTTGGCGCCGCCTTGCGATTCTCGCCTGGCAAACACCGAGGGAGAGGCCCCGGGATCGTTGAACATCAGCCGGCTGGGCCGCTGCCGCGGTACCGGCTCGCTGGTTCTTTCCCGGGCCGGCTGCAAGAGGAACAAATACCGAACGATATCCTCCTCGATGCGATCCCACATCGCCTCGAACATCTGAAAGCTTTCCTTCTTGTACTCGATGAGCGGATCGCGCTGGCCGTAGCCCCGCAGCCCGATGCCCTCTTTCAAGTGGTCCATCGCGTAGAGATGATCCTTCCACTGCGAGTCCACGATCTGCAGCATGACGATCCGCTCGTGAGTGCGCATCAGCTCGGGCCCGATGAGCGCTTCCTTTTCCTGATACTTGTCCTGGATGAGCTTCCACAGGGTCTCACGGATCTCATCGCGATTCAGCTGGTCCCAGTCCACGCCGCGCAGCTCATCACTTTCCAGGCCGAATTGCCTAGCCAGCTCCCGCCGCAGCCCCTCGGTATCCCATTCACTGGGCTCCACTTCTTGAGAAAGAAAGCGGTCGATGTTGAGGTCCACCAGGCTTTCCGCCAGCTCCAACACATATTCGCGTTCGTCTTTCCCTTCCAGAATCTCCCGCCGAAGCCGGTACACTGCCACCCGCTGCTTGTTCATTACATCGTCGTACTCCAGCAGGTGTTTCCGCATCGAGAAATTCTGCCCTTCCACTTGCTTCTGAGCGCGCTCGATGGCGCGGGTGACCATTCCGTGCTCGATGGGGACTCCCTCTTCCATGCCCAGGCGTTGCATGAGGCCGCTGATCCGGTCGCTTCCGAATATTCGCATGAGATCGTCTTCCAGAGACAGATAGAAGCGTGAGCTGCCCGGGTCGCCCTGACGACCGGCGCGGCCGCGTAACTGATTATCGATGCGCCGCGCCTCGTGTCTCTCGGTCGCCAATATGTGCAGACCACCGAGAGTCACGACTTTGTCGTGTGCCTGCGCGACCTGCTTTCGCGCCTTTTCGTATTCTTCCTTCCAGACCTCTTCCGGCGCCTCCCGATAGTCCACCCCCTGCTCCTTCAACGTCGTCCGAGCCAAGTACTCGGGGTTTCCTCCCAAGAGGATGTCGGTACCCCGCCCCGCCATGTTGGTGGCGATGGTCACCGCCCCCACTCGCCCCGCCTGGGCCACGATCTCGGCTTCCATCTCGTGGTACTTGGCGTTCAGCACCACATGCTTCACGCCGGACCGCTTGAGGAGCTGGGACAGCTTCTCGCTCTTCCCGATGGACGTCGTTCCCACCAGAACGGGCCGGCCTAACTGATTTAGCGACTGGATCTCCTCCACTACGGCATTCAGCTTCTCGCGTTCGGTCCGATAGACGACGTCGGGATACTCGTCGCGGACCAAGGTTCGATTGGTAGGCACCACGACCACTTCCAAGTCGTAGATCTTCTCGAACTCCGCCGCTTCGGTTTCCGCCGTCCCGGTCATTCCGGCCAACTTCTCGTACATCCGAAAGTAATTCTGGAAGGTGATGGTGGCGAGCGTCTGGTTCTCTCTCTCGATCTTCACATGTTCCTTGGCCTCGATGGCCTGATGCAGACCATCCGACCAACGACGACCCGGCATCAACCGACCGGTGAACTCATCCACGATGACCACCTGGCCGTCCTTCACCATGTAGTCCACGTCCCGTTTGAAGAGCACGTGAGCACGGAGCCCCTGGTAGACGTGGTGAAGGATGTGCATCTGCGAGGGCTCGTAGAGGTTTTCCACTCCCAGAAGCGATTCGCAATGAGGAACGCCGTCCTCGGTCGGAGTGACGGTGCGGGTTTTCTCATCGACGGTGTAGTCGAGATCGCGGCGAAGCTTGGGAATGATGCGATCGATCTGATAGTAGAGATCGGTGGACTCCTCCGCCGGTCCGCTGATGATGAGCGGAGTGCGGGCTTCGTCGATGAGGATGGAATCGACCTCGTCGACGATTCCGTAGTGAAAGAGCTTCTCGACCTCCTTGCCATCCCGGTCCTTCACCGTTCGCGGAAACAGGCGATGCAC
>DATDRI010000511.1:0-6944 GCA_035291825.1 Vicinamibacteria bacterium
ACGCCTTGGGTCCGATCAAGCTGGCGAGTCAGATACCCACCACCGGATCGCTCATGCCGTCGGTGTGATAGGCATGCGCCATGTGAGGCGTGCTGAACGCAAATCCCAGATTCCCGTCGGGAGCCATAAGAATAATGCCGCCCCTTCCTCCGGTGCGGCTTTCGAGCAAATCGATCGCTCGCCGCGCCGCCTCGGTCACGGGGCTTCCGGAGCCCAGGAAGTCCAACGCGCTCCGGGCCATCACCACCCGGATGATGCCTTCGCCCCAGCCCGTCGAGGCCGCCGCACCCAAACGATCGTCGGCATAGAGTCCGCAGCCCACCAGAGGGGAATCACCGACGCGCCCAGGCAGCTTCAGAAGCGTTCCACCGGTTGAGGTGGCGGCTGCCAGATGGCCGCTTTCGTCGCGAGCCACCGCGCCGACCGTGTCGGCCGGGTCCAAGGCGACGGGAAACTTGCCTAGCGTCGGATCTTTTTCACTTCTCTTCGCTTTCACCCATCGCTCCCGCTCCCGTTCGACGATCAGTGACTTCGGCGGGCAGGTGGCGATCCCTTGCGCGCGGGCGAAAGCGACGGCACCTGCCCCAACCAGCAAGACGTGCGGCGAACGTTCCATGACGCGGCGTGCCAGATCCACCGGATGCTCGATCCCTTGCACCGCGGCGACCGCGCCCGCCGCCAGCTCGGCTCCCTCCATGATGGCCGCGTCCAGCTCCACTTCGCCGGCCTCGTTCAAGACCGCACCACGGCCCGCGTTGAACGCGGGATCCGCCTCCATGACCCGGATCGCCTCGACCACCGCATCGACCGCCGAGCCACCGCCGCGAAGGACATCGAAACCCACGCGCGCCGCACGCTCCACACCTTGGCGGTGCGACTCCACTTGACCGTCCGGCGTTGCCCAGGCGCCACCGTGAACGAGAATGGCTTTCAGAAACGACACTGTTTTCCCTTCTGAGCCTTCAGTAACGGAATTCTTTCGTCGCCGGTGGTCCGGGGCAAGATCAGGGAATCAAGAACAGGAAGAGCACGCTGACGAAAACAACTTGGTAGCGCTACGGGGATTCGAACCCCGGTTTGATGGCTGAGAACCACCCGTCCTAACCCCTAGACGATAGCGCCACGACGAGGGCCCGCCTGAACGGGTGAGCGAAGGCTAGCATAGGGTTTCTCGAAGTGTCAATGCGACTGGCCTACCGGGCGGTTGGTCGGACCGCGCCGGTATGCTAAAATAATCCGTAACTCCTAACAATTCTTTAAGTTCTTCCGCCCGAAGCGGCGGTTTTCCCGGCGAGACAACGGCGGCATGCTACAGCGTCTTCGAAAGCGGATCGGGGACTTGGTGGGACAGAGTCCCGCCGCAACCTCCCCGACCACCGCGCCGGTTTCCGAAGCTCCTACCATGCCCCGGCCCGTTAAAGGTCTGAGGTCCCCGTCGCCGCCGGAGCTCGACCAAGAAGTCGCCGCCAAGCTGGCCCGTCGCGAGGCCCAGCGTCGCGACGCCCGGCTGCTTCTGAAGGAACAAGTCAAGAACCGTACCGCGACGCTCATGAGCGAGATACGTAATGAGCTCTTGTTCGAGATCCACAACACTTTGGACCAGGAAAGTGGTCCCAGGGTCTTGAAAGACGTCTTGGAGCTTGCTTTGGATCCGAGCTTCCTGCGTAAGCTCGACACGGATATCGACGCACGGGTCTTCCGTCTGATCGAACGCTTGAAGAGCGAGCGCAGAAAGGAAGACGATGTCGAATCCCTCCTGCCCTCGGCCAGCGCGTTAGTAGATGATCTCAAGACGTATCGCGATCAGATCGTGAGCGCTCACCTTCTGGATCAAGTCGAGGTCTACGCCTTGCCTCAACTCGCCGAGGTCTTTTCGGAGGGTGGGGCGCCGCCGGAGCAGTTGAAACAGCGCATCGCCAACTATTGGAAATCATGCCGCGTCGCCATGGAGCGTTTCTCCAGCGCCCCCGAGACGTCGCTGCTGCAGAACGCCCGGCCAGGGCTGCGCCCGGAAGCGTCGGTCATCCGGGAACGGCTGATAGCTGCCCAGTACCGGAACGGTTACCGAACTCTAGGCGCTCGTCTGGCCGACCACCACGCCAAGGTGGCTCAGCTCCAAATGTCCAGAGGCGATCGTCTCGATAGGATGCGTCCGGAGATCGACCGCCAGGTGGTGGAAGGAATCATCGTGCCCTTGGCCTTCTTCATTCGAGACCGCGAGAAGCCCGAGCCTCTGGACGCTATGAGGAGCCGGGCAGAGCTCTTTCGGGACATCGTGGACAAAATGGTCGCCAGTGGCGATCCCTTCAGTCGCACTGCGGAGGCCATCAAGCCGATCCTGAGACGCAGCATCGAGCAGACGCGGCCCCTGGCGCTCGAGCGCTTTCCCTACCTGGCGGGCCCCATCGCCAGCCTGAAGCCCACCGAAGTCCATCGGGCGACGGCGCTGCTCCATATGCTGGAGACACTGCTGAAGCCCGACCTCGATGAGAAGGCCCTGGAAGCGGTCGAGCAGAACGTTCGACTCAACAAGACTCAGTACCGTATCTACGTCTACCTCGATCGCACTCACCGAGAGCTGCTCCCGCTGTTGCATCCCCTGGACCGCATTCAGCCGTCGGACGCTCAATTCTTTCTGAAGTTTCTGGAGGAGTTCGGGCCTTCCGCGGAGGCGGTGGTGAACATGGCCCGCCGGCTCGGCTACTTGCCGCCCGACCAGCCCTCCTCCGAGGATTCCCAGGCCGTGATCCGGGCTATCGCCGTGCTCGCCCTGCCCCGGCGGGAGCTCACGTCGTGGCAATTTCTCTACAGTGTCACCCCTCCCACTGAGAACGAGCTCGCCGTTCTTGCCAAGACCGTCGTCGCCCAGTTCCGACCGACAGGCATCGGGGCCTACGATCGGCAGCAATCCATCGGCGCCGTTCCCGTCCCGGTGGATCTCTCTCGTGCCTTGGCCAGCATCGGCTCCCATCCTGACAAGGAGAATCGACTCGAGGTCTTTGCTAAGGAAATCCAGCAGTTCATCGAGTCCGGGAAGAGTTGGGAGCTCAGTAAGGCCCTCGAGAACCTGCGCCGCTTCCGTCGCGCGGTGGAAGAGGAGCGTGTTCGAAAAGGCCTGGCGGATACCGAAGCTTCGCCGTACGTTGGCGAGATCTGGCTGAAGGAGTCGGGAGAGTTGGTCGGCCTCCTTTCTTACCACGGCACCGGTTTCGGCGAGGTCCCTATCGAGCTCATGGTTCGCAAGCCGCAGGGCGGCAACCATGCCGAGATAGAGCAGGCGCTACGCCGCCAGCTCAGGAACCAGGCGCTCATCTATCAGGCCTTTCACAAGCTCTTTACCAGCGCACGGGAGCTTCCCTTAGCTCGCCGTCGCGAGCTGCCCACCTACCTCAAGACGACCTACGAGAAGATCGAGCCGAATCGCAACTCTCTTCTCATCCATCTCAGAAACGCGCGTTTCCTCCTGCGACGCATGGAGGAGTTCGCGGCCATGATCCTGGAGTCCGATCCCGCCTCACGGACCGACACCGCGACGGTCGCTCAAATCCTGACCGGCCTGAGTCGTAAAGTCGACGAGCTTCTGGCCGGCGTCGATAAGACCAGCTCCCCCGCCGACCTTTCCCGTTTCGGCCGCGAGCACGAGCGCATACTCAAATACCTGAATGTCGCCATCGTACACTCCGTCAATCCCTGGCTCGAACGTCAGACCAGGGAGCTCGCCACCGAGTTCGAGTTCCGCCAGGAGGACGTGGTCGCCGCTATTCGCGTGGCCGCGCTATCGAATCAGATGGACTGGTCTGAGGTCGCCAACTGCCGGGTCAACCCCATTCGGGGAACCTTGGGATGCCGCGCTCTTCTCGAGCTCAGAGATGGTTCTTCCAAGGTCGTGCTCTGCGAGTTCGATCGGCGGGAGCAGCGGTGGAAAGTCAAACACTTCGGACCTCGCCTCATGGAGGTGGTTCGCGAAGAGCTTTTGCGTTATGGCCGCACCCTCCCCCAGGACTACGACGAGAAATTCGAACAAGCCACCTTCAGCCTCGACGAGCCGGCCAGCCGGTTCATGTTGAACAAAGAGGGTGTTGCCCGAGTCGAAGCCACTTTGATTCTCAAGTCGAGTCGGATCGACAGCCCCTGGCAGGTCGTATATCTCAAGTGGAACGACGAAATACTGGTCGACCGCGCCAACCCCCTCACCGAGAGAGCTCTCTAGTTTCCTATCCGCTCGTCTACCCTCGGTTCGTCGGTTTGAATTGATCGGGCTCGGTTTTCACCGTATGATTCGGGGTGTCCCCGCACCCGCCCGAACCTCCGCCCCTAGGGCACGGCAGCCGGCTCCTACTGCTCGTCACCTTCTTTCTGAGCGGCGCCGCCGCACTCGTTTTCGAGCTCATCTGGACCCGTCTGCTATTGCTCTCTCTGGGAGCCACCTCCGCCGCGGTGGGAGTGGTGCTCGGCGCCTTCATGGGTGGGATGGCGATAGGCAGCGCGCTCGCCGGACGGAGCTTCCTGGCGCGACGGGATCCCATCCTCACCTTCGCCTTGCTCGAGGGATGGGTGGGTTGCTACGGGCTGGCCTCTCCGCATCTGCTGCGCATCGTGCCGGCGGTGCCCGCCGGGCTGCAGTTCGTCAGTGCCTTGATCTTGCTTCTTCCGGCAACCGTCGCCATGGGGGCTTCGCTCCCCGTGCTGTCACGCGCCTTCGGTAGAGACAACGCCTGGCCGGCCGCCGAGGTCGGTCGCCTCTATGCCGTCAACACCGCCGGTGCGGTGCTGGGACCCTTGCTGGCGGTCTTCGCACTCTTTCCGACACTCGGATTGACCCAGACCCTGTACCTCGCGGCGGGCGCGGATCTCATCGTGCTCTGCAGCATCGTCTTGGCTCGCAAGGCACTGCCCAATTTGTCCATCACATCGGGCGAGATACTCCCGAAAGGAGAGCGACCCGCTCTCCTCCTTCTCGGCGCCCTGGCAGTTTCCGGCGCCTCCGCCATGGTTTACGAGGTGGCCTGGGCTCGCACCCTGTCCCTCGTCTATGGCTCGTCGATCTACGGCGTGTCCATCATGCTGTCGACGTACTTGTTGGGTATCGCCGCCGGCTCCGCCCTGGCATCTCTCCTCTTGCGGAGACGAAAGGAGGCCCTGTCTTACCAAGTCACGGCGTGGCTCTTGATCGGCTCCGCGGGAGGCGCCTTCCTCAGTCTCATGGTGACGCAGAACCTGCCTTTCGTCTTCTTGAATCTCTACCGCTCCGCTCCCGAGAAGGATCTCACGCTTTTTGTGACTCAGTTCGTAATTGCCGCCGCTCTCATGCTGCCCGCCACCTTGTGCCTGGGTGCCATGCTTCCCGCCGCGGTCGCCGCCCTCCCGTCCTCGAGAGCCGATCTAGGTAGCCGTGTCTCCTGGCTCTACGCGTCCAATCTGGTGGGCGCCGCAACCGGCGCCATCCTCGCTGCCAGCGTGTTGCTGGGAAGCTTCGGCATCGAGCTTTCGGTGCGGGTAGCTTCCGCCTTGGCGCTCACCGTTGCCGCTTTGTTGGCCGCCAGGTCCGGTCGAAAGCTTTCCAAAGCGCCTCTCACCGTGGCCATGGCGACCGGGTTGATCATTCTGTCCTTCGACCCCGCCGGAGAGCTACTGGTCAAGAGCTTCGGACTCTACACCCATCCGCAGGATCCTTCACGCGATCCCAGCTCGCTTCGCGAGCTGGTGGACGCGCACCAGCTGGTGTACTACCGTGACGGTCCGACCGCGACCGTGGCGGTACAAAAAATCAATCGCTTCATCCTCCTCAAGATCAACGGCAAGACCGACGCTTCGAACGGCCCCGGGGACCTTTCCACGCAGCTCTTGCTGGGCCACCTGCCGTTCATGGTCTCCGACGCCAGCCGGGTGGCGGTGATCGGCTGGGGAAGCGGCATGACAGCCTCCGCCATATTGATGCATCCCGTCGAGTCGGTGGACGCCTTCGAGATCGAGCCGGCGGTCATCGAAGCCTCTCGCTTCTTCGAGCCCGACAACGGAACGCCCCTTGCCGATCCACGGCTACGCCTGGTGCTGGGCGACGCACGCAGCGAGCTCATGCGCACTGCCGAGGACTACGACTTGATCGTTTCCGAGCCATCGAATCCGTGGATCACCGGTGTCTCGAATCTCTTCACTCGTGATTTCTTCGAAATCATCGCGTCGAAGCTGAAGCCCAACGGGATCGTCTGCCAATGGTTTCACCTCTACGGTATGTCCGAAGAGTCCACTCGCGCGCTCCTCGCCACCTTCCGCAGCGTGTTCCCTCACGCTCTGGCATTCAAGGACCGCGACCTCATTCTTCTCGGTTCTCGGCGCCCCATCCATCTGTCCATGTCGCGTATACACGCTTTTTTCGAGAAGCCGGAGATCAAAGACAATCTCGAACGCGCCCAGGTTATTTATCCATCCGACATCCTTGCCGAGCTACGGCTCGACGACGCCGGTATGGACGCCTACTCTCGGAACGCGCCCTTGAACACCGACGACAACCTACTGCTGGAGCTCGCGGCTCCGCGCAGTCTCTATCGGGACCGCACCGAGGCCATACGCGCCGAGATCGAGCGATACCCCCCGTCCGTCATGGAAGTTCTCACCGATTACGATTCCGAGGCGGACATTCTGGTCGAGCTCGCCGCCTCCTACTTCACCAGCGGAAGGAAGGAAGCCGCGCTGCAGGCTTGCCGGCGCTCGCTCGAGATTCGCGATTCCTTCGCGGGACTCAAGCTCCTCGGGCAGACGCTGCAAAGCATGGGACACTTCGAAGAGGCTCGCCGCGCTCTCGAGAAGGCCTTAGTCCAAGACGGCGGTGACGACCAGGGTCGGAGGTTCGTCCAGGCTCTTCTTCGCTCGTTGGATTCGGCTTCTCCTTAGAGCGGGGCGGCAGCCTCGGTGAATACCGCGCCAGTGAATCGGATCTGCGCTTG
>DATDRI010000512.1:0-1771 GCA_035291825.1 Vicinamibacteria bacterium
CCAGCTCAGCGGGTGGCGCTCACTCATCGGCCTCCGGCGCATGCTGGGCTTGTTCGCCTTCTTCTACGCGTCGCTGCACTTTTGCACCTACTTGGTGCTGGATCAGTTTTTCGACTTCGCTTCCATCATCGAGGACATCGCGAAGCGGACGTACATCACCGCGGGCTTCGCCGCATTCGTCCTGCTGGTTCCTCTGGCGGCCACCTCCACCGCGGCCATGATCCGGCGCCTGGGTGGCAGGAGGTGGCGGCTCTTGCATCGCCTGATCTACGTGAGCGCTGTCTCGGGCGTGGCGCACTACCTCTGGCTCGTCAAGGCCGACACCCTCCGTCCGCTGGCCTACGGGATGATTCTCGCGACCCTTCTTGGTTTTCGCGCGTGGCACGCAACGAAATTCGGGATCTCAGGCGGTGGCCGGAATGGCCTCCCGCCGGATCTCCCGCTCCTTCCAGATCTCGTAGATGACCGGGTAGACCAGAAGCTCCATCACGAAGGAAGTAAAAATGCCTCCGATCATCGGAGCGGCGATGCGGCGCATCACGTCCGAGCCCGCTCCGGTGGACCACATGATGGGGACCAGGCCCATGAACATGACGGCTACGGTCATGACCTTCGGCCGCAGCCGCTTCACCGCTCCTTCCACGATGGCTTCCTTGAGATCCTCCCGTCCCTTCATCCTTCCTTCCTTCCGCGCCTGCTGGTAAGCAAGGTCGAGATAGAGAAGCATGAAGACGCCGGTTTCGGCGTCCACTCCCAGTAGAGCAATCAGTCCCACCCAGACCGCGATCGAAACGTTGTAGTCCAGGAAGTAGATGAACAGGATGGCGCCCACCGCCGAGAAGGGAACCGCCAGCAGGATGATGAGGGTCTTGACCAGCGAGCCGGTGTTGAAATAGAGGAGCAGGAAGATGATCGCGAGCGTCAGCGGAACCATCACCTTCAGGCGCTCCCGCACCCGCAGCATGTACTCGTACTGCCCGCTCCAGGCGAGCTGGTAGCCCGCCGGAAGCTCGACTCTTTCTTCGACGAGCCTTCTGGCCTCCTCGACGTATCTTCCCAGGTCTCGCCCCGCCACGTCCACGTAGAGAAAGCCGGCCTTGAATCCTTCTTCGTTCTTGATCATCGGAGGACCGGTGCGGAGGGTGATGGAGGCGAGCTGCTCGAGAGGCACTTGAGCGCCGGCGGGAGCCGGGACCAGAACGCGGCGGAGCTTTTCCAAGTCGTCCCGAAGCTCCCGGGCATACCGGACGTTGACCGGGTAGCGCTCGCGGCCCTCGACGGTGGTGGTGATGTTCTTCCCGCCGATGGCCGATTCCACGATATCGTTGACTTCCCCCACCGAGAGACCGTACCGTGCGGCTTCCTCGCGGTTGACCGCGAAGTCCAGGTAGTAGCCTCCGGTCACGCGCTCGAAAAAAGCGCTCCTCGTGCCGGGCACTTCTTGCAGGACCTTCTCGAGCGAGAGCCCGATGCGCTCGATGGTCTGGAGGTCCGGACCCAGGACCTTGATTCCCACCGGGGTTCGGATGCCGGTGGTGATCATGTCGATGCGGGTGCGCACCGGGAAGAGCCAGGCATTGGCGAACGTGGGGATCTGGACGGTGCGGTCCATCTCCTCGATGAGCTCTTCCCAGCCGAGAGGGGTCTCCTCCGGCCAGATCCGGCGCAAGGGAGGCTTCGCGAATTCGGGAGCCCAGCTCGAGTACCACCTCTCGCGCCGGACCTTGCGCCACTCGCTCTCGGGCTTCAGAACGGCCGTGGTTTCCACCAT
>DATDRI010000513.1:0-2321 GCA_035291825.1 Vicinamibacteria bacterium
ACGAGTGCCATCGCGAGAGGCGTAAGAAGCAGTGTGCCCTTTCGAGCGGCGTCGACAACCTCGTCGGGCTCTGCGGGCGCGCCCGGGATCTCGCTCTCGTACGAAGCCGGGGGCCCGGCGCGAACGATAAAGTGCTCGCCGTGAAACCTGGCGGTCACTGGGAACAAGCGCCGCGTCAACCGGACTACGACGTTCTTGTTTGGATCGGTGTGTTCAGTCTTGAGGAACAGCATCTTGATCGCCGTCAAGATCAGGAAGACGGCGAAGAGGTACAGAACCCAGTGGAACTCAGCGATCAGCTTTGCCCCGATGGCGATCATTGCGCCGCGCAGGAGTAGAGCGCCTAAAATGCCCCAAAACAATACGCGATGCTGGTAAAGTGGCGGCACCGCGAAGAAGTGGAAGATCATGGCGATCACGAAGATGTTGTCGACGCTGAGGGACTTCTCGACGACGTAGCCGGTCAGGTACTTCTCCGTTGCCGTTGCGCCGCCGTTCGTCAGCCCATCGACCGCGTCCACCATGGTGCCAAGGCCGAACCACTGGCCGTTGTAGGCGAAGTACACGAACACGGAAAAACCTAATCCCATGGTGATCCAAACGACCGACCAGCCGAGGGCCTCCTTGACGCTGACGACGTGGGCTTTGCGGTGAAAGACGCCCAGGTCCAGTGCCAGCATCAGTAGGACAAACGCTATGAATGCTGTCCAGATCCAGATCATGCGAGGTGTGTCTCCGTCATGGACTTGAACCGCCGATCGCGGATTTGCCGGCCTCCAGCACACTATCGAAGAAATCAACGGCTCCGGTCTCCAGCGAATACTCGGCACCTACGACGAGGAGTCCATTATTCTGGACCAGCTGCTCGAGGACTTCCGATCCGTGTCGCAGATGGTTCGCTGAGGCGCGGATGTTGGCCCGAACGGACTCCCGCACTAGAGCGTCCTGGTCGTGCCTGAGCTCTGTCGCGAGCAACGTTTCCACGGATGGCCGAATGCGGTCGACGATCGAACGCAGGTTCCGCGACTGGTAATCCGTCGGCTGCTGAAGTTCTTCCAGGGTTGCCAGGATAGCCCCGCACTGGGAGTGCCCCAGAACCACCACCAGCCGTGTACCGAACCGCGCCGCGGCGAACTCGACGCTGCCAACTTGAGAAGAAGCGACGATATTGCCGGCAACGCGGATGACAAACAGGTCGCCCAGGCCTTGGTCGAAGACGATCTCTGCTGGGACCCGCGAGTCGGAACACCCGAGGATGATGGCGAACGGCTCCTGACCTGCCGCCAACTCGTTGCGGCGCGCCTGGCTTGTGAGTATGTCGCTGCTCCGAGCGCCAGAAACGAAGCGACCGTTTCCCTCTCGCAGGCGTTCGAGTGCTTCTCGCGCTGAGATCATCGACGCTTCATTCTTGTCCGCCTAACGGAAAGGATTGTATCCGGCGCCCACGAGATAGAGAAGTGGCGATGGCGTGCGTCGCGCCGGATACAATCAGTTGAACGAACCGCGGCTCGTTGTTCCGTATGGGGATTGTATGGGTCGGGGAGGAGCGCTTGGCTGGGTGAGAGCAGCGGGCGGAGCGGTCGGCGTCAAGGGCGTCGCGATCAGGTGAACGCGAAATCGGCTACGGCTGCGAAGCGCGGGTGCTGAGAGCTTGAGTGGGCGCAGTGGTTGCCTTCGGTTGACAGCCGGCGGTTTGCAGAGCATGGCATCGAGAGTGTGCGTCATGAGGAATCGAAGCTCCAGGGTCGCGGAGGGCGGTCGAGAGGAGCTCCGATTCGGGCGACGGTGAGGAGTCGTCCCTGCTTGCACACGGGACAAATCTCGAGCTCGTCAGGAGCCTCACCGATGGATGCCGGGGCATCGGGGATGGAGGGGAGGTTTTCGGTCGAGCTGGTTTCGTCCCGCAAGAGAAGTCGGACGCGCTGGAGCTTTTCGGCACGGTGTCGGTTGGCAAGAAAGCCGTAGTAGCGAATCCGCATGAAGCCACTGGGGAGCACGTGGAGAAGGAACCTGCGAAGAAACTCGAGTGGGTCGAGGCTCATGGTTCGCTGAACGTTTTCGTGGGCGTAGTCCTTGTAGCGGAAAGTGACCCTGCCGTCGTCGAGGGAGACCAGCCGCTGATTGGAGATGGCGACACGATGGGTGTATCGGGCGAGGTACTTGAGCACCTGCTGGGGACCACCGAACGGGGGCTTGGAGTAAACCACCCAGTCTTTGTTTCGAAGGGGCTCGAGCCAACCTTCCCATGCCTTGGGATGTTCGAGTTCGCGAAGATTGCCGTGGAAACGAAGTTGCTGGTGCTCCCAGGCTCTGTGAAGTTC
>DATDRI010000514.1:0-1656 GCA_035291825.1 Vicinamibacteria bacterium
CGGTTCTGGCTGGAGTAGAGAACGGGGTTGCCCCACAGAGGATACACAGGATCTGTGGAGGCACCGGAGCCGTCGATCGTGATCTCGAAAACGATCTGGACCTCTTTCTCCGACCAAGCGCCTAGATCCAGGGTCCTGTCCAGCCATTGATTTCGTTCCGCAAGACGAACCGTCTCGCGGAAGGCGGTCTCTTCGCCGCTGCCATCATTGATGGCGACTCTGAAGAGGATGGGAGCCCACCGCTCGGGCTTTGCGGTGGTGGCCACCGCCAGAGAAAAGTCGAGAGCGGACTGGGGCGGGAGCTTGGCGGCGAACGTGAGTCGGGAGGGCAGGGACGGAGTGAGGGCCCGCCGGGTGTCGTCGTTCAGAGTCACCGAGGCCGACGGGGTTCCCTGCTGATGGAGCCCTGGCAGATCCGCTCGACCGACGCTGTACAGGGAGTCGGAGGGCACTCGGTCAACCAAGAAGGTGGGCGGAAAACGTCTCTCGCCATCGCGGCAGGCGACGAGCAACAGGGCCAGCAGGACCACACCGGGAGACCTGCGAAGGTTCAAGATGCCAAGTGTGTCGGTGATCAAGAATCACCCGGCGTCAGGAGACGATTCGGTTGGCGCCGGCGTAGGCATTCATGGCTCCTCCTCTCAAGAAGCCAACCAGCCCCATGTGCGAGCTTTCCGCGAGCTCCACCGCCAGGCTGGAGGCCGCCGAAACGGCTGCCACGAAAGGGATGCGCGCCATCAACGCCTTTTGAACGATCTCGAAGCTGGTTCTCCCGCTCACCATGAGAATCCGACTGCCAAGGGGCAGGTCGTCTTTCAGGAGCGCCGCCCCGATGATCTTGTCCACCGCGTTGTGCCGGCCGATGTCCTCCCGAAGGAGAAGCAAACGGCCTTTCTTGTCGAATAGCCCCGCGGCATGGAGCCCGCCCGTCTCGTCGAAGCCCGCTTGGTCGGAACGGAGCCGCTCCGGCAGGCTGAGGAGCACGCCGGCGGACACGCGGAAATCGTCGTCCAGGGCGGGAGCGTGGAGATGGACCGATTCGATGGTGAGCTTCCCGCAAAGTCCGCAGCTGGAAGACGAAACGAAGTTACGCTGCCAACCCCGTTGGGACAGGTCCAGCCCAGCCTTGGGGGTTACGTCGATGACGTTGCAGAGGTTTGGATTCTTCGGATCCCGGCAGTGCGCGATGTGGTCCACTTCTTCCTGGCCGGCCAGGATGCCCTCGGTGAAGAGAAAGCCCGCCGCCAGCTCGTGATCTTCCCCGGGAGTACGCATCACGACCGCGACGCTCTTTCCTCCCAGTCGGATCTCGAGAGGCTCTTCTACGGCGATCCGGTCTTCGCGCTCTTCTCGACCTTCTTGCCGGAGTCTCGCCACGCGAGCGGAAGCTGCCCGCGCGTTGGTCTGTCTCACAGGAGTCTTCATCAGTTAACGTAGCCCAGGCTCCGGAGACGCTCCAGCGTCACGTCGTCTTCCACGACGTGCTCCGTCTGGCGGCTGGTACGGAGACTTCTCGCCTCGCTCAGATACTGGGCCAACTCACGCCGGAAGGGCTCTACCTCGACGCTCGATGCTTCCAGCAGATTCACTTTCTCCTCGGGATCCCCGAGCAGGTCATAGAGCTCTTCGCGTTGGAGGTGACTCTCTTGGGGCTCG
>DATDRI010000515.1:0-2568 GCA_035291825.1 Vicinamibacteria bacterium
CGAGCGCCCCTTGAGGTCCACCAGGTTTCGCAGCGGGCTGCCTCGACGGACGACGAACACGCTGCGCGAGACCGGCTCTCCCTCCCGGTTCAATGGCTTCACCAGCGGCACGGCTCCGAGTTGGATATGGGCCTCCAGATAACTCACTACCCCCAGGTGCGCTACTTCCACCAATCGCTCCTCCAGGACCCCTACCGCTCTCTCCGACTCGGTACTGAACAAGACGCGAAAGCGATAGGGAGTCTGGGCAGTAAGGTAGTCCATCAGTGGTTGGTGGGCGGTGGTCGTGACGACGGCTCCGACTGGTTGCATGAAACCCAAGATGACGAGGGGGCGATTATCGAGAGAAGATGTCTCCTGTCCGATTGGGATCAAGAGCTCGTCCGGCGATGAGCGATCTCCGCTGGCTTTGTTGCACCCTATGGTTACGACAATCGGGAATAAGATCAGGAGGGCCGGCCGAGACGGAGATTTCATGATAGGCAACTGACTTCTGATGGAAACGACCAAGCCGCGGAGCTCATCCGGCAGAAAAAAGGCCCACCTGGGGAAGCTCGACTTCCAAAGTCAAAGAAGAAAAGGTGATATTCGTTATGATGCCATGCACCGTTGTGCTTGTCAAGGCAGCGCGCCGCTCGAGTGAATGACATTGACACGCGTTCGTCCGCGTGGGATCATACTTTTATTCTCGTTTTGTTCCTCATCCCGAAAGACCCTCGACCGCCACGTTCCCATCGTTTCTGGGGCGACCGTGGGGCACGAAGGTGCGGCTTGGCGGTCTTTCCTTGGAGCCCAGATTGCATTCACGCTGGTACGAGCTCTGCCCGACGCTTGCAGTAATGGCGATTCTGAGCCTCGGCTGTGGCGGACCGGCGGAGGAAGCTCGGACCGAGACTGCTAACCGCGGGTTGTCATCCGGAGAATCTCGAGACCCCAGCACCGACTCGCGGGTGGTCCTTGGTTTCGGCGTCCTTGCCGGGAATGATCCTGGCATGACGTACAAGGGATACCAGCCGTTGATGGATCACCTCACCGCCCACACTCCGTTCCTGTTTCAAATCAGGCTCGCCAGGACGTCTGACGATCTCCTAAGATACGTGGAAGAACGCATGGCCGAGATCGTGCCGGTGGGCAGCGTGAGTTATCTGGAAGCGCACATCCAGTTCGGAGCGGTGCCGCTGGTGAAGCCATTGAACCGGGAGGGAGAGCCGGTCTCGCGCAGCGTGTTCGTGGTCCGTCGAGGCAGCCCGCTGCGAAACCTGGTGGACCTCAAGGGGCGCTCGCTGGCCCTGGGATCCTTTCACTCCACCTGGAGCAATCTGGTTCCCCGCTACGAGCTCCTCCGGGCAGGAGTGAGCCTCGAAGATCTCGAAAGCCTGGAGCACTTCGACGATGACGAGGCGGTCGCCGCGGCTGTTTTGGAGGGTCGTTTCGATGCCGGGGCAGTGGAGGACGTGGTGGCCTACCGCCATGGGGATAAGCTCGAGAGCCTCCACGATTCGGATCCTCTGCCGAGCGCTCCCCTGGTCATCCGCGATGATCTTCCCACCAGGGTCTCTCAAACGGTACGAGACGCCTTGTTGAGTCTCGACTTCCAGGAAGCGGAGCAACGCCAGCACTGGGACGAGAACATCCGCTACGGCTTTGCTCCCGCAGCCGACTCCGACTACGATTCCGTCCGAGAAATCCTGAAGACCGTTCCCACACGATGCGAGGGGACGTGTCACGGCAATCCGTGAGCTCTTTGGCTATGAGGCCAAGCCAGCACTACCTCACCATCGCATTGTCTCTCCTGCCGACTCCTTTGCTCTTGTTTATTTCGTCCTCCAGCGACATCTTCCTGCGAAATCAAAGCTTGCTGCAGTATCAGTATCAGGTTCTCTCTCCCTTCGCCAAGCTTGCCATGCTCACGCTCCTCATAGGAGCGCTCTTGAGCGTTCTTTCCCGGTACATCCGCGTTTTCCACTTCGCCCTCTGCGTCTATTATTTGACCGGTCCCTTTTTTCTCCTCTTCGCCTTCTTCCGAGCATTTGAGTCCAAACTACCGATCCTGGGGACCTTCTACCAGACGACGGGCGGCCTCGCCCTCTGGCCGGTCCTGATATTTCTGGCGGCCGCGGTCCTCAGCCGGCGGTTGAGCCCGCAGATGATCCGAGCCTTCGCGGTCTTCGGTGCCCTCTTGTTCGCTCACGAAGGCGGGACTCTCTTCTATAACGTCGCGAGCCACAGGAGCTCGACGGAGACCAGCGCCCGGAGCGTGGGTGTAGCGCGGGCGACCCCTTCGCGACCTCTCCCTAACATCTACCATCTCATCTTCGACGCCTATCAGACCGACCTGTTCGAGCACACCCTGACCCCGGAAGCCCAACGAGCTTTGGGAGGTTTCGTCTACTTCCCCCGGAACACGGCGGTCGTGGCGTACACGCCCATGTCCTTGGCGTCGGTGTTTTCCGGCCGGCGGTATTCCTACGACCGATCTCGTGCTGACTACATGAGGGCCGCGTACAAATCCAAGGCTTCGCTTCTCTATTGGCTCAGGTCGCAGGGATACGAGACGTTCGCCTACGT
>DATDRI010000516.1:0-3603 GCA_035291825.1 Vicinamibacteria bacterium
CTTTCTTAATGGATTCGCCCGACCGGAGTCGGGGTAAGGTGTAGACTCTGCGCTGGCAAAACAAAAAAGCCACAGGGTGTTTGCTCTCTCCCTGTGGCGCCCGTGTTTTCTAACCAAGAAGAAAAACTACACTTTACAAGACAGAATATAGCACGGCCGGAGCCCGAGTGCCAATGGGAAATTGACCCGCCGGAGAGGAGCTGCCTGAACCCCGGGTAACGGCCCATCCACGCTCACCCACTATCCACGACTTCGCGGGATTTCCGGACGAGCTTTACCAGATGCGCTATCCCGCCCCCGGCGCGCCCGAGCTCGCCCGAACCGCCCGTCATCTCCTTGGCAAACGTTTGCCAAAGGCAAATTGGGGTAGGAAAGTAACAACCGTCTTGTGGCATCGACGGCTGGCGAGCGAGCGCCGGGTTCAGATGGAGCGTCGTGTTCCCATCCAGTAGACAATCGCTCCCACCGTCAGGAAGCCCAGAAAGCCGCCGATCACCTTGGCCTCGAAGAGCAAGACGCTGGTCATGCCTTCGGGTGGGACGAGCGCCATGGCCATGGCGAGAAGGGTCGTCGCCAGACCGCATACTCCGGCGAGTTTCGCCAGCCGAGGGCTCTTCAGAAGCAGGTAGTGGTTTTGTGACTCTTGGTCCTTGCCGCGTAGCAACACATAGGTGGTGAAGAGGTACACATAGGGAACGAAGTAAACGAGCAGAGTGGTGTCGAGCAGCACCAGGTAGGCTTCCTGCACGGTGGATCCGGCGAAGCTCATGACCACGAAGACCGAGGCGATGATGGCTTGGAGGACGATGGCGACATAGGGCGATCCGTACTTGGGATGGACGCGCCCCAACGAGCCGGGAAGGAAACGATCGATCCCGGCAACGAAAGGGATGCGGGCGGCGCCGGTGAACCAGGCCATGAGCCCGCCGATTCCACCCAGGGTGATGAGAAGCGCCAGGGGACTCGTCGTCCAGCCCACTCCCAGCTTGTTTCCTACCGTCGCGATCCCTTGGAGAAATCCGGTAATGATGTTGATCTCCGATCGGGGCAGAGCGACGAGAAGAGCGAAGGTCCCCAGAACATAGATCGCGGTCACTACCACCCCGGATACCACGATGGCCCGGGGGACGGTCCGCTTGGGGTCTTTGATCTCACCGGCGAGCACGGCAGCCAGCTCGAGCCCGGCGAATCCGAAACAGATCGCCGCGAAGAACGAGAGCTTGTCGAAAGTCAGGATGTCCGCGAAGAAGCTTTCCGCGGGCATCGGGTTGGCGGAGCCGAAGCGGGCCAGGGCCAAGACCCCGAAGACGAGGAGCACCGCCCCCGCTCCCCAGGTGCCCACGCCACCCGCGTTGTGCACCCACTTGCCGGTCTGGAGGCCGATGACGTTGGCCACCGTGACCCCAAGAAGGGCCAGCAAGGAGAACGCCATCACATACGCCTTGCTCTCTCCGAGACCCTGATAGCTGCTCCCAGCGATGAAGACCGAGACGCCGGCCACGTAGACGAGCAGGTTGGGGAAATACACCAGATTGTTGGTCCAGTAGCACCAGCCGGCCATGAAGGCGTGAAAGTCTCCCAGGGTGCTTTTGGTCCAGACGTACACGCCGCCTTCCTCCGGCATGCGCCGGGTGAGCTCGATGACGGCGACCGCCTGAGGAAGGAAGAAGAGAGCGAGAGCGGCGACCCACAGGGTCATCGAGGTATTGCCACCGGCCGCAGCGAGAGAGATCCAGCGCAGGCCGACGATGGCGGTGACGTTGAAGAGGACGACGTCCCAGACGCCCAGGGCTTTCTTCAGCTCTGCCATAACAGAAGGCGGCTTAGGGCTTCAGAACCAAAGGCAGATGGCGGTGAAGCGTATGAGTTTCCACTTTTCGCGGAACTGACGGCGAGAAAGCCGGAATCGCTAGCTCGCTCTTTCCTTCGGGAAAAGGAATGAGTCGATCTGGTGGGAGAGAAGGGCGCAGAGATCCATGGCGTCCTCCACGTGGCGCACGTCGGCCACGTGCTCCGGCCACGGTCCCAGGTCTTTTTCTCGTCCGGAAGGATCTAGCTCAACGACATGAATGCGGATCCGGTATTTCATAGGAGTCCCCCAATGACAATCGACCAAGAGATGAATGCATCTTATCGCACACAATCTCCTGAATATAGTCATGGGAGAGAACGGCGCAAGTGGGGAAATCCCTGCGGGCGAATAGCGGAGTCTAAGGCTGTGCGTTAGCTCTTACCCCCTCTTCGGGTCGGTGGCCTCTCCAGAACATGGGGGTTGTCCCAGGGCGCATGGGGGATGGTGGAGTTCTCTTCCGCGTCGAAGACGATGCGGGAGTCATCGGGCAGGGGGTAGGAGGATCCGGAATGACCGCTGGGCAGTACGTGCAGCTCGAGAAAGTCGATGGCGATGTGGTAGCCGAGCTGCCAGTACTTGAGCGCTTCCGCGTTCTGGGCGAAGAACTCGTCGGCCAGGGTCTGCAGTTGAGGACCCGTCTTTCCTGAGATGCCGCTGAGCTGGCGGAAGGCCTGAAGCCTCTCCCCGCCGTTGGTGGCAGCGCTCCTCGCCTCCTGGAAGAGACTCAGGGCTCTTTCGGTGGCCGGTGGACCGGCGCCCGTGATCTCGCCGGCAGTGAAACCGACGGTCTTGGTGGAGCTCTTATAGTCGACGGGAAGCGTATCCGAAAGCGGCCGGATAGGGAGGTCGCCGCTCTCCGCGGCGGGTGTTCCCTCGAAATCGAGTTGCGACGCTACCGTTAGTAGTCGAGCCAGCCCGTGATCGGGCAGGCCGTCGACCTGGACCTTGACCGGCTGAGGTTTCCAGAAGTGGACCTTGACCGCGTCGGTGTCCTTCTCGCTCACCACGAAGAGGCCTCCGTAGAACTCCAGGGTGATGGCCACCACTCACCTCCTTCGATCTCTCAATCGCCGTCGGCTCGGGGAAAGAGCGCCACGGCAGCTGGTTGGGTGGGGCCTCGCGGGTGCGAAAGCCGGTGCCGATCGTGGAAGCAAACTGCGTACCGTCTCGATGCGACCTCTCGGAGACGGCCTAAGTGACGCGCGGCTTGTGGTTGGGCGACTTCGGACCCTGATCAGAACTCTGACCTGTGGGGAAAAGCCCGTGGGTGAGACAGTCCCGGTCGTTGACAAGAACGGAGTCTTCGTGATTCCATCTGGCGCCCTCGCCGAGGCGAGGGATTCAAAGAGGAGGGAAGTCCATGAAGCGTTATTACGCTTTTGCTTTACTCGTGGTGGTAACGGGTGTGGCGGTGGCGGCCGCTCAGCAACAAGAGACAGACGCGCTCATCGCTCTCGACAAGCAGTGGGGCGAGGGGGGCATGAAGGACGACAGGGCAAAGCTCGGAACCATCCTTGCCGACGACGTGATGGTGGTTCAAGCGAACGGCACGGTGGGCAAGGCCGAGACCATTGCAGAGAACGAGCCAGATCCGGATCCCAACGCGCGCTACCAGGCCGGTGACTACCAGGTCATGTTTCTCGGCCCGGAGACCGCCATCATGTCGCATAGTGCAGCAGAACATCACAGTCTCCATGTCTGGGCCAAGCGGGGCGGAATTTGGCAGGTGGTCGCCACCGCCTCGGTGCCTC
>DATDRI010000517.1:0-3663 GCA_035291825.1 Vicinamibacteria bacterium
CCAGTAGGCGCCGGGCATCGGCCGCCTCGGTACCATTCGGCCAGCCGGTGAGGAGGGCACTCATTTCCTGGCGGGCTGCCTTTTCGTTGGAGAGGCTGTTGAGATAGAGATCGGCGCGCGCCAGCCGGGCAGCGGGGCCCCACTTGCTGTCGGGATAGCCTTTGAGGAGCAGATGGTAGGCGTCCAGGGCCTGTACCATGGCGTCCCGGTCGCCGAAACGGGCGCCCGCCTTTCGATAGAGCTCGCCTTCATGGTAGAGAGCATCGTCACAATAGCCGCTTCGCGGGTAGCTCAGAACGACCACGTGATACTGCCGCGCTACCTTGAGCCACACCGCCTTTTCCGCCTGGAGATTCTTGGAGGAGGCCAGCGATTTCTCGGCGGCCAGTGCTTCTTCGTATAGCGTCTGGGCGGTCTTTTGCTCCGCCAAGACAGGGGATGGGTCGCCGAGTGAGGACAGCAAGACCGTTAAACCGGCCGCCGCCAGCGCGACGCCGCTAACGGAGTTGACGGTCCACCTCATCAAAATAATCCTTTGCCACCAAGACCTCGCGCGCCTTGGAGCCTTCCGGCGGCCCGACGATGCCGTCCGCCTCCAGCATGTCGACGATCCTGGCCGCCCGGCTGTAGCCGAGCCGAAGTCTTCGCTGTAAGTGAGAGACCGAGGCCACGCCCGTTTCCACCACGATCCGTGCCGCTTGGTCGAAGAGCTCGTCCCGCTGGTTGTCGCCGAGATCGTTCCTTTCCTGTGCCTGCAATATGGAGAGATTGTACTCGGGCTTGCCGGCCTTTCTCCAGAAGGAAACAAGCCTCCCGACTTCGGCTTCCGACACGAAAGCGGCGTGCAGGCGGGTCAGGCGTGCCGACCCCGGCGGCAGGAAGAGCATGTCGCCCTTGCCGAGAAGCTGCTCGGCACCATTGGCGTCGAGGATGGTTCGCGAGTCCACCCGAGAGGGCATGCGGAAGGCGATGCGGGAAGGGAAGTTGGCTTTGATGATTCCGGTGATGATGTCCACCGACGGCCGCTGCGTGGCCAGAACTAGGTGAACGCCCACCGCTCGCGCCATCTGGGCGAGGCGGGTAATGGCGTCCTCCACTTCCCAGGACGATACCATCATGAGGTCGGCGAGCTCGTCGATGACGAGCAGAACATAGGGCAGAGGGCGGAGCGGTTCACCGTTCTCGCTTTCCTTTTTCTCTCCGGCCTCGATGGCTCCGCGCAGGATGTTGTTGTACTGCTCGATGTTTCGCACACCTTCCGAGGCCAGCATCTTGATGCGGTTCTCCATTTCGAATACCGCCCACTTGAGGACCTCGCTGGCTTGCTTGGGCTCGCTGACCACCGGCGTGAGCAGATGGGGGATGTCTTGATACGCGCCGAGCTCCAGACGCTTGGGGTCGATCAGAATCAACTTCACTTCATCCGGGGTCGATTTGTAGAGCACCGAGCAGATCATGCTGTTGAGCAGCACCGACTTGCCGCTTCCCGTCGCTCCCGCGATCAAGAGGTGAGGCATGCGGGTAAGATCGCTGACGTTGGTGGCGCCGTCGATTCCTTTCCCCAGGGCCACCGTCAGCCGGGAGGAGCTGGACTGGAAGGCCTCCGATTCGAGGAGCTCTCGCAGGCCGATGACCTCCCGGTTCGTGTTGGGAATCTCGATCCCAACCGTGGATTTCCCGGAGATGCGGTCGATGCGTACCGACTCGGCCTGCAGGGCCAGGCACAGATCCTCGGCGAGAGCGGTGATCTTGTTGTACTTGATGCCGGCATCCGGCTTGAACTCGAAGGTGGTGACCACCGGGCCGGGATGGATCTGGAGGACCTCACCCTCCACCGCGAACTCCTGGCAGCGCCGCTGAAGAAGCTTGGCTCTCTCCATCAACTCTTTGTCGTCGAGCTTCACTTCCTCGCGTCGGGCCTCCAGGATGGTGAAGGGAGGCATCGTCCAGCGGCCCTTCTTGGGGGTGAAAGGCAGCATCTCCTGTTGGCTCGGCTTGGCCTTGCTTTGCTCCACTTTGGCAATCGGGTCATCCGTCGGCTGCGCCTTGTCTTTCTCCGCTTCCAGGGCCCGGCGGGCGTGCTTCTTCACCACGCGCTCGCGGAGTTTTTCTTTGCGGCGACTCTCCCGAAGGTGACTGAAGGTGGTGATCAGCTCGGCGCTCTTGGCGCGTTGCCAGGTAGAGAAAATCCGGACCGCCTGGCTCAGCGACCAGCGCGTGGCCACCATGATGGCGGCGAAGAGCGTGGTGACCAGGAGAATGAAGGCCCCCGCCTCGCCGAGCGCCGACGAGAGGTAGACGGCCAATAGGTGGCCTACCGCTCCGCCGGCGGGAAGAACCGCTCCCTTGAAGGGCACTTCTTGCAGGGAGAGGGACAATAGCCCGGCCAGGCTCAATACCACGCTCATCAGACCGAAGTTCTTCGACCAGCTGCCGTCGTGGGAGCGACACCAGAATCGGTTCCAGCCCGCCACACCGAGAAAGACGGCCACGCTGTAGGCCGCCAGTCCCAGGAGCTGAAGGAGCGCTTCGGAGAAGAAGGATCCTGCCGGGCCTATCAGGTTCTCTGTCGTCAGCCGCGAAGTCTCTTTGAAGTACCAAACGGGATCCTCCGGGGAGTAGGTCAGGAGACTGACCCCTACCATCAGGGAAAAGGCGAGCAGGCAGACTCCCACGACCTCGGAAAGCCGCTCGCGGTAGGCAGAGCGGTCGACCTCGCTCTTACGGTAGATCGAACGCGACGTAGACAAGAACCGCTCCTCCTGCCGTCAAGCAGTAATAGCCGAAGAGATGAAAGCGTCGGGTAGCTAGCAGCCGCAAGACGACACCAATGGAAATGTAGCCGACCAGAAAAGAGGTGGCGAAGCCTGTCAGATAGCCAGCCAGCGCATCCGCCTCGACCAGGCTCACCCGGGGGAGATGGTAGACCGCCGCACCGAGTATGGCGGGGATGGAGAGCAGGAACGAGAAGCGAGCTGCCGCGTCATGGGAAAGACCGCGCAGCAAGCTCCCCACGATCGTCGAGCCGGAGCGAGAGATTCCAGGAAACAGGGCGGCGCTCTGAAACAAACCGACGGTCAGAGCATCTCTCGCTCCCAAGTCGCCGAGGGTGCGCCCATCCAAGGTGAGCCTCCGGGAGCCGAGAAGGAGAGCTCCAGTCACCAGCAGACCGATGCCCGCCACCCACAGCTGGTCGAAGCTGCGTTCTATCACCGAGCCGAAGAGTAGGGCCGCCACGACGGCCGGCAGCGTTCCCACTATCAGCGTTATCCACAGCCGGCGCCAGGTGGCGAGGCCGTTACCCGGACCGAGAGCCCAGAGCAGCAGCCCGACTTCCCGCCGGAAGTAGATGAGTACTGCAAGTAAGGTTCCCAGATGCAATACGATATCAAAAAGAAGCCCCGGCTGGTCGAACCCGGGGATGAAGTGCTGCGCCACGGCCAGGTGGCCGGAGCTGGAGACGGGCAGGAACTCGGTCAGTCCCTGAATGAGCCCCAATACCATGGCGGCGTAGATGCTCATCCCGTCAACCTCAACTCTCCATCACCACCGGAAGGATCATCGGCCGGCGTTGGGTTCGTTTCCGAAAGAACCGTCTGAGCTCGGTCTGAATCTTCTCCTTGATGAGCCCCCAGTCGGCGACTTCCTCGGCAGGAGAGCCTT
>DATDRI010000518.1:0-4755 GCA_035291825.1 Vicinamibacteria bacterium
GCCCCGATCGTCCAGAAGCTCGAGCAAGCTCACAAGAACGAGAGGGTTCGCCAAGTGTCGGAGGCGAACCGGCGCTTCGAGGAAGCCACTGGCCTCAAGCGGGAGGATTTGCGCTCCATCATCTTCTCGGCGAACACCGGAACCTTCGACGCCAACCTACCCGAGTCGGAGAGATTGGAGAAGGTGGACGGGGTGATAGCGATCGCACTGGCGAAGCCCCTCACACTCGAGAGACTCACGCAAGGGATCCAGGCGATGGCGGCCGACGGCCCTCCACCCAGCGTCAGCCGGAAAAAACTCGCGGGACGAACCGTTCTGCTGGTGAGACCCTCTACGCGCGAGCAGAACGCGGCGTACCTGGCGACTTCCCGAGACGGTGCCACGATCTTCCTGACCCTGAGCGAGACGAGCCTGGCGGCGGCTCTGGCGAGAGAGCACAGCGGCCGGTACGAAGTCGCTTCCGCCTCGGTCGTCTCCGCTCAAGCGGGCATGCCCGCAGACTCCCAGTTGCGATTCGCTTTGGTGGTGCCCGAGCTTCTGCGATCCCAGATACGTGGCGGGCTGAACAACGCGAAGGACAATCCCAGCGCGGCGATGATGGAGGGTTTCCTGAGGAATTTCCAGAACATCCGCAGTCTGTCGCTCGCCGTGGGATTGAGCCAGGACATGGCCCTCCACCTGGCCGGCGATCTGGGTGACACGGCGTCGGCTCAGCAGGCGGCCATGATGATCCAAACCATGCTCGCCCCGATGTTGAAAGCCGCGCTCGAATCCAGAGGCACGCCCACCGCGATCGCCGAATCCTTCCGAGTGGAGCCTGAAGGAAGCTCGCTGAGACTCGGTTTGCGGCTCTCCGCGGAGGATCTTGACTCGCTCGGCAGCTCGGTGGATCCGGCAGCCGCCGGTCGCTAGCTCAATACTTTAGCCTTCCATGAAACGGGCAATCTCGTCCCATTGGGCGTGCGCATCTTCATATCCCAGCTCGATCAGGCGCGAGATATAGGGACGCTCGAAAAGCAAGTAGCTGAGGAAGTCCGGGCTGGTGGTACGACCGGCACCCAGGCCCCGGGTGAGGATGCGCAGCGGCCGAGGAAGGTGCCCGGCCAGGGAAGCCGATAGTTTCCCGAGATCGCGGGAGGGTCGAAGCACCAGCAAGCGAATGGGCTGAAGCCCCTCGGCGTGTCGTGTTCCGGGTGGCAGCAATGCAAGCGTGCGGTTGATCCGCTGCACGCGCTCGGCGTCGTTCTCCAGTGCGTCCAAGAACACGCCGTGCATGAGCATGCCCAGCACTTGAGCGGGAGGCGGGTAGCCGACCACCTGCCGCTCGGTCTCCTCTTCCCGGGTGCGGGGGTAGCGAGCCGAGACGGTCAACAGGCGATCCGCTCCCAGGTGGATCGCTGGCGCCAAGGGCGAGGACTGACGGATCCCTCCATCTCCGTAGTAGGCGTCGCCGATCTGGATGGCAGGAAACACCAGAGGCAGCGCCGCCGAGGCCATGACGTGATTGAGGCCGATGTTGGCGTGCACCGCGCGGCGCCGGCTCCGCTCCCACATCTGGATACCGGGCACGCCTTGAACGAAGGTAACGGTGACCCCCGTGCTATAGCTGGTGGCGGAGAGGGCGAGGGCTCGCAGGCGCCGGTTCGCGATATTCGCTTCGATGCCGTTGATGTCGAGCGCTTCGGTCAGGTATTGGTACAGGGGCTCGGTATCGAGGACGCCCCTGACCTCGAAGCCGGGCGTCACGCCTCCGGTGCCGAGCATCCACAGCCAGCGAGCGGCGCTCCAGGTCAAGGTGGTGAAGTCGGACTTGAAGACTTTGTCCACGGTGAGTCGCAACCAGGCGGCTGCCAGATCTCGCGTCGCCTGCAGGAATCTGCCGCGCGAGCCGGCCAGAGAGGCGGCGTTGATCCCGCCCGCCGAGACCCCGGTGATGACACGGAAAGGGTAGTCTTCGCCCAGCCCCTCGGCGATCCTAGCCAAGGCCCCGGCCTGGTAGGCGCCGCGCGCACCACCGCCGCTGAGCACCAAGCCAGGGATGGGTTCGGAACGCGCCACGGGAGGATTTTTCGATCGGGCTCATCGGCCCACCGACGTGCGGAGCACAGTAGCACAAAGCGGCTCGAGGACGAAGCTTCCGGAGTGCTCTCCCGAGGAAACTGGCTTGCGCTTCTGACGCGGAGAGGTTCTACTACTTGGCAGGCGCGTGACCCGAGCCATTGCATCTGTTGTTCTCGTCTCCCTCTTCACCTTTTGCGGAGTCTTCGCGGCTGAGGTCGAGGCGGCTCAGACAGAATCGTCGCCGGTTACAGAGTCCCAGGACGAAGAGAAGACGGAGGATCCCTGGTCTCGATTTGCGAGCGACATCGGCCCGAGTTTTGGAAGCGTCTTCACCTGGGACAACGCCCTTCCGGCAGCCGCGATGGGAGCGGCGACCGGCGCTTCGTCCCTGGCCGACGAGGAGGTTCAGCACTACTTCGGGCAAGCGAAGCGCTTTGGTGCCGCGAGTGAGGTTGTAAGCCATGCCGCCTTTCTGACCGGCGCCTTCGGAGGCGTCATCGCCGCCGGGCTTTTTAGCGACAATCCTCGCTTGCGCGTCGCCTCATACGACCTGGCCCAGGGATTCCTGGTGAACAACGCGGTGACCTTCGCCATCAAGGTCGCGGTACGGCGCGAAAGACCGGATGGAGGCAACTTCGCTTTTCCCTCCGGTCATGCTTCCAACGTCTTCACCGCGGCGACGATCCTCGACCACCACTACGGGGCCAAGATCGGGATTCCACTCTACGTCTTTGCCACATTTGTAAGCGTGTCGCGAATGGACCTGAACAGTCACTGGTTGAGCGATACCGTGGCGGGAGCGGGGATCGGCATCCTGGTGGGACGATCGATCGTACGAAGACACAAGCCTTCCAAAGTCGAGTGGCTACCGCTCATCTCGAAAGACGTCGTCGGTCTGCAGGTCGTCGTTCGGCCCTAGGAACGTGGAGCGGGCGTCGGGCGAAAAGGACTGCCGGGATGAAACCAGCCCGGCTCAGGGAGACAGGGCGAGAGTGCTATAATCTGGTGAAAACGCTGAGTGGTAAATTCGTGAAGAAATCGCTGAAACTTGAGCCCGATCCGGTAATCGAAGTCTACAAGAAAGACATCGACCGGACCCTCATCCGAGAGAACCTCAAGCTCTCCGTCGAGGAGCGCCTCCTGAAGCTCATGGAGCTGCAGAGATTCGCGCGAGAGCTGCGTCGAGCCGGCCGAGAAATGCGAAAGACGTCTTGACTGATTTCAAAGGCCTCCTGCGTACTCTTTCCGAACCGGGAATCGAGTTCATCCTGGTAGGCGGTGTCGCTGCCGTCGCACATGGCTCGGCGAGACTGACGCAAGACGTGGACATAGTCTATCGCCGCACGAAAGACAACATCGCGAAACTCGCCACCGCTCTAGCCGACAAGACGCCCTATCTTCGCGGGGCGCCTCCCGGTCTTCCCTTCCGCTGGGATCAGGAGTCGATCCGGCGCGGTCTGAACTTCACTTTGACCACCGATCTGGGAGATCTGGATCTCCTCGGGGAGATCACCGGGGGAGGAGGGTATGAAGAGCTCCTCCCACACTCCGTGGTCATCCGAGCATTTGGTATCGAGTGCCGGTGCCTGGACCTGCCGCACCTCATCCATGTCAAGCGAGCCGCCGGCCGGCCTCGGGATCTGGAGGCCATTGCGGAGCTCGAAGCCATCCTGCACGAGAAAACCGGCGACCAAGAGTGAGCCGGCGGTCAACGTCAATCTGTCCGTCTTCCGCGATGCAATAGAGGTACTTCTCTCCGCGTAAGAACAACTCGCGCCCGGCGACCGCCGCCGAGGCGCTGAAGCTGTCGTCGAGAACATTCACTGCCAGCGGCTCGGGATTCTCGTGGTGACGGATGACCACCGTCGCGCCCTCCCGGCCGGTGACGTAGACCCGGCCGGCGGCGCCTACCGGCGAGGCGTAGACGCTGCGGATCTCCTCCAGCCGAAAGGAGCCGGGCCACTCCTCGCCGGTCTTGGCGCGTAAACGGGTGAGGACGCCTTGGTACTGGTTGAGGAAATAGAGTGCCTCGCCATAGAGCAGGGGCGAAGGAACGAAGGGAGTGCCTCGGGTACGAGACCATACGATCTGATCCGTCCCGGTGATGTCGCCGCGGGCCCCGTCGAGACGTATGGCCAGCATGTTTCGCGAGAAGTAATTGCTACCGACGTAGACCATGCCGTCGGCGGCCACCGGCGACGCAGTGACATTGCGCGACAGGCCGGCGCATTCCCAGATCTCGTGACCGCTGTCCAGATCGTATCCGCGCACGCGATGGGTAGCGCTCACCACCACCTGGTGCTTTCCGCCGTGCTCCACCACGATGGGACTCGCCCACGAGGTGGACTCGTCGCGATTGACCTTCCAGCGCTCTCGGCCGGTTCTCTTGTCCAGGGCGACCAGGAAGGACTGGCCTTCGTGATCCCAGTTGACGATCAATGTGTCGCCGTGGAGCGTGGGCGAGCTGCCCTCGCCGTGCTCGTGCTCGACCCGCATGTCGCCCAAGTCGGTTTCCCAAACCAGCTCACCGTCCAGAGTGAGAGAGTAGAGGCCATGCGAGCCGAAGAAGGCGAAGACGTGGTCCCCGTCGACCACCGGAGAGCTCGCCGCAAAGCTTCCGGTGTAGTGAATCCCTTCGTGAGGCAGGGCCTCTCGCACCGTCCTTTTCCAGAGGATCTTCCCGTCCTGGCGGCG
>DATDRI010000519.1:0-2596 GCA_035291825.1 Vicinamibacteria bacterium
CCGGTCAGGAGAATGACAAACTGCATGGGTATCTTGAGCAGCGCACTGAAGAGGAGGGAGAGGCGGCTCTCGGTGAGAGAACGACCGGTCAAGTAACGTTGCACCTGGCTCTGGTCGCAGCCGAAATAGGAAAGCATGAGAAAGATCCCGCCCACCAATCCTGTCCAGAATGTGTAGGTGATCTTGGGATCGGGATTGAAGTCGATGGTGGCGAGCCTTCCGGTCGTACCGACGATGCGAAGCGCACTGCTCCAAGAAAGCGAATCGGGGAGACCCACCACCACCGAGCCGAGGCAAAAGAACATCCCTACGAAGATGATGAGCATTTGCCAGACCTCGGTCCACATGACGGCCCGCATCCCGCCGAACGCCGTGTAGACGGTCGCCCCCAGGCCGATGGCCAGGATGAGTACCTTCTCGTCCATGCCGAACACGATGGAGAGCACGACTGAAGGCGCATAGATGACGACGGCATCGGCGAGTCCGCGAGAGAGCAGAAAGAGAAAGCTCGTCAGGCTCCGGGTCTTGCCGTCGAACCGCCTTTCCAGAAACTCGTAGGCCGTGTAGACGCGGGCCCGGTAGAAAAAAGGCACTAGCGTCATACAGAGAATCACAATCGCAAACGGCAGGCCGAAATAGATCTGGATGAAACGCATGCCGTCCACGTAAGCCTGACCAGTGGTGCCCACCAGGGTGATGGCACTGACCTGAGTCGCCATCACCGAAAGGCCCATGACCCACCAGGGCATGGATCGCTTGGCGAGAAAGTAGTCCTCGATCCCTCGGTTGCCCCGTCCGGTGCGGAGACCCACCCCGAGAATGAAGGCGAAGTAGAGCAGCACGACCAGCCAGTCGACGGGATGCACGGTTAGTGGCGGAAATAATGTGAGAACAGAAAGAGGAGAAGGTACACTACGAGCGTGTTGGCGATCACGACCGCGTAAAAGCGGCCCCAGGTGCGGAAAACGGGGGGCGGATCGTCGGGATCCGCCTTTGTTTCTGGTAGATTCTCCATTGGATCCGACTCCGCGCGCATTATAGTCGATGAACGCTGCCACTCAGGAGAGCTGATATGAGGCGTTTTTCTGGGCTTTTCTTGCTCGCCGCGCTCGCGCTGGCGGCCCAGTTATCGGCCCAGCTCGATCCGATACCCGAAGATCGCGGCGCAACCGGTCTGGCCCTTGCCCTTCGCAAATTGGGAACGGGGGCGGTCTTCATGCACACCGCCGCCCACCCCGACGACGAAGACAATGGTCTGCTGGTGATGATGAGCCGGGGAAGAGGGCTGAGGACGACCCTTCTCAGCGTGACCCGCGGCGACGGAGGACAGAATCAGATCGGTCCCGAGCTGGAAGAAGCCTTGGGGATACTCCGCACCGCCGAGCTCATGGCCATGCACCGCATCGACGACACCGAGCAGTACTTCACCCTCGCCTACGAGTTCGGCTATTCGTTCAGCGTCGAGGAATCGCTACAGAAATGGGGTCACGAAGAAACCTTGGGAGACATGGTGCGGATCATCCGCACCGTCCGTCCCGACGTGATGGTCTGCCTTCCGCTCGGCGGGGATGGAGGAGGTCAGCACCATCAGACCTCCGGGCGACTCACCAAGGAGGCCTTTCGCGCCGCGGCGGATCCCCATCGCTTCCCCGATCAGATTCGTTCCGGATTGAGACCGTGGCAGCCCCTCAAGCTCTATTCCCGCTATCGAACGCCGCCCGGAGAAGAGGATAAAACCGATCCCCCCGGCATCGTTTCCATGGATACAGGCAGGTACGATCCGATACTCGGCCGCTCTTACCATCAGTTGGGAATCGAGGCTCGGGCCAATCACCTCTGCCAGGACATCAATCAGCTCCACGCGCTCCCCGGTGAGCGTATCGCCAAGTGGCTGCCGGAGGACTTGGTCGTGGAAACGGCCTTCACCGAGAGCGACCTCTTCGACGGCGTGCCCATGGGGCTCGGTCGGTTAAAGGAGTTTCTAGCAGGGGATCCGTCTCAGGCCGCGGCCTCGTTTCTCGCCGGCCTCGATGAGCTTCAGGCGGAAGTCGACGCCGCCCAGCGAGCCTACGATGCCAACGCGCCTTGGAAGACGCTCGAGCCCTTGCGCCGGGGCCTACAGACCGTTCGCCGACTTCGCCAGGCGGCGGGAGAGCTCGGAGAAGAAGCGGGTTACGAGCTGGAGCACCGACTTTCCTACAACGAGCGCAGTTTCCTCGAGGCCATCGCCCTGGCCCACGGCGTCGCCTTGGACCCGGTCGCGGATCGGGGGGAGGTCGTTCCGGGAAGCGAGCTCGAGGTCAAGGTGCAAGTCACCAACCGCAGCCCGGTGCCGATCGAGGTCACGAGCCTCGAGCTCAAAATTCCCAATGGCTGGGATCAAGAGTTCGAGGACCAAAGATCGGGCCGGTTGGAAGACAACGAGACCCTGGAGGCGACGCTCAAGGTCCGGGTGGCCGATGACGCCGAGCTGAGCCGCCCCTATTGGGAGAGAAACCGAGTCGTCGATCGCTACGATCTGGTGGAGCCGGCGCACTTCGGCCTTCCGTTCTCTCCACCGGTCGCTTGGGCTCGCCTCCAGTTCCGCTCCGGCTCC
>DATDRI010000520.1:0-3923 GCA_035291825.1 Vicinamibacteria bacterium
AGTTTGCGCGGCCACCTCGTCGGTCACGGTGATGACCAGGGTGTAGTCTCCGGGGATGAAATCTTTGAGCGGTATGGCCGACATGATGACTCTGTGCGGTTGGTCGGTCGGGTAGAGATAGGTGGCGGGAACGTCCCGGTAGTGGGCACCCTCGTTCAGGAAGCGGTAGCTCAGTTTCAACGAGTTCTTGCCTCCGCTATCGAGGGAAAGGTTATAGGTCTCGAAGTAGATGTTCAGAGCGCCGGTGGCGCTGAAGGTGCGGCTCAAATTGGGAACCGCTTCGAACTCTCCGAAGGTGAAGGGCTCTTTCGTCCCGGCCGGCGGTGGTTGCTCGAGTTTCACGATTTGATTGGCCAGGGTCACGCTGCTCAGCGACAAAGACTGCCCCAGATCCGGAACCCGAAGGGTCTCGACCGAGCGGCGAACGGTGTTGCTGGCGTTGTCGCGTACCGCCAGCTCCAGCTGATATTCCCCGGGCGGCGCATAGAAGATGAGCTGGTACAGCAGGGAGTCGTTCTTCAACCGTTCCAGCTGATCCCGGGGCACGATGACCATCTCCTCGCGGCTGAACTCGTTGATGACTTGCTCCTCGGGTCCGAGGATGCGACCGAACACGTCCAGGCGAGACTCGTATTGGTCCGGTTTCTCCAGGAAGGAGAAGTCCCGATAGGGGAGTTTCACGGTGACCGGTGCGCAGACCTGCCCCTCGCCGGCGCGGAAGAAGTCGATCTGGCGCTCCACTTCGAGAGGCCCGCCTCCAAAGCTCACCCGGGAGGTCACCACCTCGGAAAGTGGCTGGAGCTGCCTCTCCGGTATCTGAGAGATGAGGGCCAGCTCATTGAGCCTCTCCAGCTCAGAGAGCCCACCGTCGCCGAAATGCATGGTGCCCGTTCGCCCGAAGTTCCGGGCCTGCATCTCCTGAAGGGTCGAGGCCTCATGGTAGTTCTCGCCTATCAGGGCTTCCATCTGACGCGTGGCGTCGGCGTCCTTCAAGAGATTGAAGGTCAGCTCGTACTCTCCCGTGAAGTGAGTGTCCACGAAGGCGATCTCCATATTGGGCGGGAGCTGGGGATGGGGAGGGCGGCGGTAGATCCAGACCTCGGTCGGGTACTGGTGCATCTCGCGGCCCATGGGATCGGAGTCGATGATGTCGGGTGGGCCCATGAGGATGTAGAGATGTCCCCGGTCGGTCTTCCACCCCGGCCTCCCTGCCCCCAAAAAACGGTTCGCGTAGGCGAGACGCCGATAGTGCTCTATCTGGTACTCGTTCTCCGGGGTCTCCGGGGTGGGGTCCCGGCGTCTCCAGAAGGCGTCGATGAATCGCACCCGATCCTCGGGAGTGGTGAGGGTGTCCCAGACCTCGCGCTCGGTCTTGCTCATGATGTAGGCGGCGACTTCCTCGACCCAGAGTTGGGCCGCCTCCTCCTCCGTCAGGTTCTCGAAGCGCTTCTGCGCAAGGGCTCCCTCGGCTGGCAAGGGAAGCAGCAATGCGAATAGGGGAAGCACCAGGGCGAAGAGCAAAAGGGCGGGTGCGACTCTCATGTCCCCCATCTTATAGCAGAGAGCGGCGAAAAGAAAAAAGGCCGGACCCCCCTGCGGGGATCCGGCCTCGAGACAGGAGCATTTAGCGAGATAGGAGCATCTAGAACGAGAAGCGGGTGCCTATCTGCATCTGCCGCGGCAAGAAAGCAGAAGTCGATTCCAGGAAGCTACCTGAAGAACGGTTGGAGACGACTCCGTTCAGGTTGGTGCGGTTGGTTGCGTTGAACATATCCCAGAAGAGTCCCAACGACCGGTTGCCTCCCAGCTCGACGGTGTAGCGCACCGAGAAATTCAGCTCGGCGTAACCCGGTCCCTCGATGCCGAACGGCACCGCTCGTCCTTGAGAGTCGACCTCCGATTCGATCGGGAAGCCGCCATCCGTGAGGCCGCGGATCGGTCTATCGGTGCGATCGGAATCCCGATTGTCATCTTTACCGGTCGTCTCGTTGTTCCGATTTCCCGAGCTGGCGCTGACAACGGCGCCCAGCGAAAGGTTATCGGTCGGGCTGAACGTGCCGCTCATGTTCAGCACGTGCGTCCGATCCAACGAGAACCGGCCGTAGTCGGCGCGGAGGTCCCTATCCAGCCAGACCCTTCTCTCGGTACCGGTCCCGACGTAGTTGGCCTCCTGGAGGGTATAGGCGGTGCGCAGGCTGAAGCGATCCGCGAAGCGCTTGTTGATAGCGACCTGCAGTGATTTGTAGTCCGCATCCAGCTCGGAGCGGCTCTGATACTGAAGCACCCGCCCGAAGCTGGTGCCGCGCGCTTCCGCCGGAATGAGAGTACCGTCGGGATCGAAGAAATCGACTCCCGGCCGAGGCCCACCGAAGACGATCGGCTCGTTGATGTCGATGAGCCCGAGCTGATCGCGGGTGACGTTGGCGACGAAGTCGACGGTCAACCCCCAGTTCGGAGCCAGCTCGCGTTGCATTCCGAGACTCCATCCCCACTGATAGGGCATGGCCCGATCGGTAGAGTCGAGACTCGGCTGGGTGTTATAGCTCCCGCCTGCCAGGACCTCGTCCCGTAACTGCTGCAGGTCGGCCTCGGCCGCCGCGCTCAGGTCCGCGATTCCCAGATTGCCGGCGGAGTCGGTGGTCACGTCCGGATGCAGCACGGTGTCGGCAATGTCACTATCCTCATCCACGGTGATCGTGGGGAACGGGGTGAGCACGGCGTTTCGTTGCAAGAGTATATCGACCGTACCCCGAGTCCATACCGAGAACCGCCCCACTCCGCCCCGGATGACGGTCTTGCCGCTCCCGGTGGGGTCGTAGGCGAAACCGAGGCGAGGTGCGAAATCATCCCCGCCATTGGGGACGATGTTCTGGTAGTCCCAGCGGACGCCCAGATTCAAGGTCAGCTGATCGTTCAGGCGCCACTTGTCCTGGACGAACCACTGAGCGCGCCAGTCGTTGCTAAAGGCGTCAAAGGTGTCCACCCCTGCCGGGCCGACCTGGATATCGAACTGCTCGGGGAATGTCTCCGGGTTGGCGGGGTCATACGGCAAATCGGACTCGAACGCGAAGCTGCCCGAGCTGGCGTTGCCCTGAGGATCGGCATGGTTCTGGCTGATGCCAAACCCGAACTTGAAGTTGTGGTCGCCTTTCTTGTCCGGCAAGAAGTAGCTGAAGGTGTCGGAAAAGTCGAGGGTTTTGACCACGTTGTAGCCCGCTGACCCTCCCGCTCCGGCTGTATATCCCGAGTGCTCGTTCTCTTGGCCGAGGGCGAACTGGTTGCCCTGCATGCCGAGGAATTTCGTAGAGCCTTCGAAGAACGTCTGGTTGCCGGTGGCGCGGTCTTCTTTGACGGACGTGAAGCGGAAGGAGTTCGATGCTCGATCGCCCAGGATGGATGTCAAGGAGACGTTCACCCGGAAGTCCTTGTCGACCTCGCTCTCGAAGGCGTCCCCCACCGCTGTGCCTTCGTTGAAGTCTTCGCCGATGGCCGGGGCTTTTTCATGCACCATGCTCACGCTCAGGATGTTGTCGGGGTTGAGCTGCACGTCTCCCCGAGCGAAGTAGTTGTCGCCGGTGACCTCAAAAGTACCGACGTGGTCGTAAGCGATCGGGGAGCCTTCGGGCGGGAGCACCTTGAACCCGGCGGTCTTTTCTTCGTCCCGCTCGTAGTTGAAATAGAAGTGGGCCTTGTCCTGCACGATGGGACCACCGACTCCGAAACCCATCTGCAGAGTCTGCTCGTCGGGCTTGTCTGCATCGTCGGGCAGAAAGGCGCCGCGGGCGTACATGGACTCGTTCCGGAAATAGAGGTAGCCGCGACCGGAGAACTCATTGGTCCCGCTGCGCGTGGCCACGTTGACCACGGCTCCGGCGGCTCCGCCGTATTCGGCCGCGTACTGGCTGGCCAGCACCTGATACTCG
>DATDRI010000521.1:0-2058 GCA_035291825.1 Vicinamibacteria bacterium
TAAGGCGCGACTCCGATGTGAGCCCGGGCTAAATACTGAGGCATTTGCTGGTAGGGAACGGCTCCGGTAAAGGTAACCCGGGAACCGATCCCTTGCCGCTCCACCCGACGCTTCACGCGTTCCAGGTTGGGCCCGGCGCCCACGAACAAGAAGTACGCCTTGCGTGAATCCTCAAGCACCCTCTCCGCCGCATCGACCAAGAGCTCCGCACCATGCCAGCGACGAAAGCTGCTGGAGAAAACGATCACCCGCGCATCCTCGGGGATGGGAAGCTTTGCGGCCGGGCCGGAGGGTGTGAGGCTGGGGTGAAAGAGGTCCACGTTCGCTCCCCAATGGATGCGATGGATCTTCGTCAGTGCCACCGACGAGGGCAGGATGGCGGGGAGAGGGGTCACCAATGCCGCCGCGAGTCGACACTGCTCCTCTCGAAGACGCTTCATAGCGCGAAAGAAAACGACACGATCGAGCCAGGATTTCAACGAGCCGGGGTAGTCAATGACCGGAGAGTTCACTTCCAGAACGGAGGGAATACCTCGCCGATGAGCCGCTCTCACGCCTTCTCCGGCGAAGTTGTAATAGCGCTCCAGAACGACCTCGATACCGAACCGTTCGATCAATTGCCCCACCATGGCCTCCGCCGTCCAGCGAAAGCCGCGGTGCGGGAGCAAGGTGCGAGCGGCATGAAGATGGAACCCGGTCGAGGGATGCGACGCGAGCGCGCCTGGTCCCGGCCTCGCCACCACGTGAACTTCGTGGCCGCGTCGCGACAGTCCGCGCGCCACCTCCAAAACGTGAACCGACCCTCCCGTCGATCCAGGGAGCGTCTGGTCGCTGGCCACGTAGAGAAGCTTCACGAAGAGTCTGCGGCCCGGAGGAGTAGGAAGAAAGGACCGGTGCGGATGCGCCCGAAGAGCGCCACATCGAGTCTCATGAGCGCGGTCGCCAGAGCGAGCGGCGGGTGCGTCCAGCGGCCCACCTCGGGCCGATCCGCGGTTTGGCTTCCGCCTTCCAGTCGGGTCTCCTTTCGCTTCCGCGAACGCCCCCACAAGTGGTGCTCGACGAGGGGAAGCAAGAGATCTTCGATGAGAGCCTTCATGACCACGTTGTAGTAACGGATGCCCTCGATGCGAAAGCCACACTCGGAGACCACGCTTCGAAGCTGATGGTAGCTCTTCAGTGCATTGACGTGATCGGATTTTCGGTCTCTCTCCGGCCGGTTGTCCACCAGTCCTCTCCGGTCGAGCCAATCGACCAGACGGTTCACTCCCCTCTGAAAAGAAGCCAGCCGAGAGCTCGTCATGACGTGGGAGTACACGAAGAAAAGGCCTCCCGGGCGAAGGATGCGGCGGGTCTCGACGAGCATGGCGCGAACGCCGCTCTCGGTCAGGTGCTCCATCACGTCCAGCGAGTAGGCCTTGTCGAAGCTCTGGGCAGCAAAAGGCAATCGCCTGATGTCCCCGCGGGTCAGATCGACGGTGGCCAAGGCCTCGGCGGCAAAATGTTCTCCGGCATCGATTCCCACGATTTGTGCGCAGCTCGCTCTCTTGAAGAAAACGATACGACCGTTGCCGCAGCCCACGTCCACCACTCGGTCCTGGGGCGTGAGCTCAAGCATGCGAGTCATCATGTCCGTCTTGATGCGGGCGGAGAGAAACAGCGGACGCACCGGACCGGGGCGATGATGAAACTCCTCTTCGGCATACTGCGTCAAGTCGGAGAACGTCTCGGCGGGTGGGCGCAGGTCCATGAAGCCCTTTTCCTTGGAGAAAGGATAGAAAGAGCCGCAGCAAGCGCACCGGCCGCCCCCTTCCTCGAGGAGGAGCGCTCGTTTCTCAATCAGCCCGTCGGGACAGTTCCACAGCGCCTGGTAATGCGCGCGGCACACCGCATGATCCGGTGTTCTCTGCCGGGCCAGAGACTCGGCGACTGCTTGGCAGGACCCGACCACATTCTCTGGGATGCTGCGGGAGGAAGCCTGCAAGCAGATCGGACAGCGAACCAGCGAGAGCAGGTACTCCGAGATCACGGCTCCTCCCGCTCACCGGAAAGATCTCCCCG
>DATDRI010000522.1:0-2926 GCA_035291825.1 Vicinamibacteria bacterium
GACCTCCAGCGTTCGGCGAAAACTTCCCACCATCACGGTGACCCCCACCATCATGCAAACCGCCACCGCCACCGCCGCAATGGCGAAAGGCGTCGTCTGAAGCTGTTGGCCGAGCCCGCGCAGACCGAAGGCGAAGCCGAAACCACCTCCTCGAACCAGCCGCGCCCCTCGCTGCACGAGAAGCGGAGCCATGAGAGGAATGGACAGGACCAGGCCCAGCGCCAGGACGAAACCGGCCGGGCGCCATCCCTCGCCTCCCAACCCATAGACAGCGCCTACGCCGGCGAGCAAGGCCAGCCCGCCGAGAAAAAGAGGCACCGCGGCGGCTCCCATCCTCTCGTGGAGGGTGAAGGCAGCCAGCAGAGCGCGCGTGTCTTTCCGGCTGATGTCCAGAGCGGGAAAGATCGCTCCCAACAGCGCCGCGGCCAGACCCACCGCCCCGGCCAACGGAAAGAGCCAACCCGGCATCACCAACGTTTCTATCTGCTCCAGCAAGTAGACGTTGGTCAGAGTCGCGCTCACCCGATCGACGTAGGAGACGGCCGCCAGATAGCCGATGGGAATCCCCACCCCGACTCCCAGCAGTGCCAGGAATCCGGTCTCGGCGAGGAGGAGACAAAGGAGCTGTCCACGCGTGGCGCCCAAGGATCGGAGGAGGCCGAATCCCACCCGGCGGCGCACCAAAGAGGCCTGCGTGCTCGAGAAGACGAGAAAGGCTCCCACCACCAGGCTGATCAAACTGAGGGCAGTGAGATTCAGCCGAAACGAGCTCAACAAGCTCGCCGCCTGGTTCTCCTGCTGTGCCGGGGTGAGAACGCGCACCGAGGGACCGAGTCTTTCTTCCAGCTGGGCGGCAACGCGAGCCGTCGCCTCTTCCGATTCCACCTGCAAGTCGATCTGGTGAATCTCTCCGCGATTGCCGAAAAGGCCTTGTGCCTGCGCGATGTCCATCACCGCCAGCCGACGGCTGGCCAAGGCACTGGCTTGCTGGAAATCCACCAGCGCCCCGACCACCAGCTCCACCCGGCGAGATCCACTCAGCACTTCGAAACGATCGCCGACCCGCCAACCCCTCTCTTCGGCGAACGCGGGAGTCACCGCGATCCAACCCCGCTCCCCGAGGGTTCCCGAGGGCTCTCCGGGCGCAGTCCTCCAAGGAAGTCTCAAGGGAGCGAACAGATCGAATCCCAGGATGTCGAGCGAGACCTCTTGGTCTACTTCTGCGGCGGAGGCGGCGAGGGCGACCTCCAGGCGGAAGAGCGGCCAGGCGGCCTTCACCCCTTCGGTCGATAGCACCTGGGGATAGAGCTCCTCGGGAAGAGACGGGGTGCGTCCCACCACGCTCAGATCGGCCTCGCCGCTGATCGCCCGCACGCTTCCCTGGAACGTACCCAGCGCATTGAGATTGATGATCTGGATGGAAAGAACGGAGGCCACGCCCAGTGCGACACCGAGTAGGCTCAACACGAATAGACTCCGTCCGGAACGAAATTGGGCCAGCAGGTCGCGCAAGAAGTACCGGATCACGAGGGCTCGAGGATGCCGCTGTGCAGCCGCCAAGTTTCATCGGCAAGACCGGCCAGCTCCAAGCTGTGAGTAACGTACAGCAGCGTACTTTTCTCTTCCTCCACCAGGCGCACCAGAAGCTCCATGACCTTGACCGAGTTCTCGTCATCCAGATTCCCAGTCGGCTCGTCGGCGAGGAGGAGCCGGGGGCGGCGGAGCAAGGCGCGGCAGATGGCCACCCTCTGCATCTCGCCCCCGCTCAGTTTTTGCGCGGGTTCCTGGGCCCGGGCCCGCAGATCCACTCTCTGCAACAGGTCGCCGGCTCGGACCTCGTTCTCCTCCGCAGAGTCACCGGCGATCCACCCCGGCAGGACGACGTTCTCCCAGACGGTTAGGTGGGGAAGCAAGTGAAAGAACTGAAAAACCAGCCCAATATGATCCCGCCTCTGCAAGGTCCGCTGGCGGTCCGATAGATCGGCCAGGTTCCTTCCCAGAAACGACACCCCGCCTCGTGTAGGGACGTCGATGCCAGCCGCCAGATGCAAGAGCGTCGACTTCCCGCTTCCGCTCCGGCCGGTGATGGCCACCTTCTTCCCGGAAGGAATCTGGAGCGAGACGTCGTGGAGCGCGTGCAGCACCTCTCCGCTGGCCTGGCGGTAGCTCTTGGAGACCTCCTCGAATGCCAGTAGGGAGTTCGCGCTCATGGGTAGACGAGTGGCTCAAGGCGATTCTAGCCGAAAACAACGCCCAGAGACTCCGAACGGTCACCGGCGACTGGCTCGCCTGGTTCGATGCGTCTCCGCCTGCGAAAAAACGCCGGTCCTCGAAGGTCCGGCGTTGAGAGTGGCCTGACTTAGCCTGTGGCCCACCGCCTCGGCAAGACGATCTAGAATGGGGAGCGACAAGGAGACATTCCACTATGAATCTTCGCCCCCCAGCACGGAGACAGCGGGCCAGAACCGCCATCGCCCTGATGGTAAGCGCATGGACCGCTGCGATCTCGCCCGCACCTACCGAAGCCCTCCAGGCGGAAGGGTTTCATCGACTGGCCCGTGACCTTTTGGCCGAGCTTTTGGCCATGCGGACCGTCGCCGGCACCGGCAACACGGTTCGCGCCGCGGAGGCCATGGCGGCGCATTTGCGCCACGCCGGCTTTCCTGCCGAGGACGTTCAGGTGATGGGACCGGAGCCGGGGCTGGGAAACCTGGTGGCGCGTTTCCGCGGCAACAGCTCGGGGCGCCGCCCGCTACTGCTGATTGCTCACCTCGACGTGGTGGACGCATTGCCCGCCGACTGGTCGATGGATCCCTTCACTCTCATCGAGCGCGACGGCTACTTCTACGGCCGCGGCACCGACGACAACAAAGCCGGCGTGGCGACACTGGTGGCGTCTTTCCTGCGGTTGAGAGAAGAAGGTTTC
>DATDRI010000523.1:0-5205 GCA_035291825.1 Vicinamibacteria bacterium
GCGGCCTTTCGTCTACGCCGACATCGAGAGCGTCACCCGGCCCGGCGAGTTCGGATTCCCGAGCGGCCACGCCCAGCACGCGGCGCTCGTCTGGAGCCTTCTCGCCGCTCACTTCCGCAAGCGGTGGCTCACCGTCTTTGCCGCGGCGATGGTGTTCTTCATCGGCTTCTCCCGCGTGCATCTTGGGGTCCACTTCCCGACCGACGTCCTCGGCGGCTGGCTCCTCGGGGGCATCCTGGCCAAAGCCTACCTGCGCTGGTCCGACCCGGCGATCGACTGGGCGCGCCGGCTTTCTTTCGAAAGGCAGGTGCTTCTCGCGCTCGGCGTTCCCATGGTCCTCACGGCTCTCCACGGAACGCGAAACACCGCCATGGCTCTCGGCGCTCTCGCGGGGGCGCTCTCTGGGCTCTTGCTCGCGCGGCGCCAACGACTCTACTCCGATGAAGAGCCCGCACCGAGACGGCGTGAGCGGCTGCTCGTGGGGCTCGTCGGTCTCCCGATCCTCTATCTCGCCCTCGTCGTCCTCTCGCCTTCCGAGACGTCGAGGTTCTACTATGTCTACCTGTGGATGCGCTTCGCGACGATTGGACTCTGGATCAGCTATCTAGTTCCGAAGCTGATCGCTTCCCTGAAGAAAAATCATGAAAACTCTCATGCTTCTGAGGCACGCTAAGTCGAGCTGGAAGGATTCGGAGATCGCCGACCACGACCGCCCCCTCAACAAACGCGGCAAAAAAGCCGCCCCGCAGATGGGGCGTCTCCTCTCCAAGGAAGGCCTCGTTCCCGAACTGATTCTGTCCTCGACCGCGGTTCGGACCCGAGAGACGGCGGAGGCGGTGGCGAAGGCTTCGTCGTACAAGGGCCCGATCGAGCTTCTCGACACCCTCTACCTCGCGATGGCGGGAAAGCTTCTGAGTGAGGCCCAGAGTCATACCCCCGATTCCGTCGGCCGCCTCCTTCTCGTCGGCCACAACCCGGGAATGGAGGACCTGGTCGAGATCCTCTCGGGCAAACGCGAAGCGTTTCCCACAGCGGCCCTCGCGGTCTTCAAGGTCGGAATCGATGGCTGGAAGGCACTGGAGCTCGGGGTCGAGGCCAAGCTGGTGAAGGTCTACCGCCCGAAGGAGATCGAATAGGCCCTCGCGAAAACTAACGTTAGAGATGGGATGCGACGTCCATCCGCTCGTGAAGGACACGCACTACGTCGATCTCTTGGTCCGTAGCGAAGTAGAAGATGAGATGCTTCCCTGAAGGACAGACCCGAAGCCCAGGGTAGACTTCATCGTAGACGCGTCCGAGATCGGGTTTCTGAGAGATCGTTTCGAACGTCTTATTCAAGGCTCGAAGGTAACTCTCCGCTTGATCGAAGCCCCAGGTTTCGACGGTGTACTCCCAGATGCCGTTGAGGTCGGCCTGGGCCTTGGGCCGGAGCCGAACCTCAGGCACGCTTCGACTCGCGGGCCTTCTTTGCGAGAAAGGCTTCGACGTCGAAAGGCTCAGCCGGCCCGCTTTCCAATCCCTCGACGATCGCTCGGCGCAGGGTCTCGAGCTTGGCCTCGCGTTCTTCGAGGAGCCTCAGGCCCGCGCGAATGACTTCGCTGGCGTTTCCGTAGCGACCTGCCGTGACTTGCTCTTCGACGAAAGCCTCGAAATGCTCACTGAGCGTAATGCTTGTGTTCCTGGCCATCTTCGTCACTCCTGCATCTGTACCAATAGATAATACACCCGGGACGACGGAAAATGAGGCTGCGGTTTGCCATGGCTTCCTGAAACTTCTGAGGTGGCCGACGAAATCTGGAGTCGGTCGGTGCGGCTCCCACAGGCTCTTGGGTAAAAAGGTTACTCCTATGCCGACTGCGGGACTATGCCGCTCAAGTGGTCGCTTGCCCTTGTTTTCCTCGTAAAAGCCCAGGTCGCTTTGTCCTGGGTCGGCATAGTCCGGCCCCCCCCTGTGGGATGGTTGCCTTCTCACGGCAATACGCCGTGGAAGGAGGAATCATGGTCGATCCATCCCGCATCCAGATAACGGGGCCGTTGAAGTCCTACGTCGAGCATGTATGGTCGGAGCTGTTGGCGCAGGGGTATACAGCACTGTCGAGCCGGTTGCTTCTGAACCTGATGGCCCATCTCAGTCGCTGGTTGGAAGGCATTGGTCTGCAGGCGCGTGAGTTAACTAACAAGGGTATCGAGGATTTTCTTGAAAAGAGGCGAGAGGCTGGCTACACGAAGCATCTTTCTAGGAGAGCTCTCGAACCGATATTGGAGCACCTTCAGACGGCGGGCCTCGTCTTCGAATTAGAGCCCGCGAAAGCCACTGCTAACGAACGGGACCGGCTCCTCGAGGAGTACAGACAGTACCTAATCCAGGAACGCGCTGTGGTTCCGGTGACGGTACGCCACTATGAGTCGATTGCTCGGAATTTCCTATCGGATGTCTTCGGGGAGAACAGGTTGGAGCTGGATCGGCTCTGTGCCGCCGATGTCGTGAGCTTCGTGGTGCGCCAATCCCACATATCCAGCGTAAGTTGGGCGAAGTACACGGTTACGGCACTGCGTTCGGTTCTACGCTTCCTTTTTCTTCGCGGTGAGCTTGCGAATGATCTCGTGGGAGCCGTACCCGGGGTCGCTGCCTGGCGCCAGGCATCTCTGCCGAAGGCCTTACCGCTCCGGCAAGTGCAGCAACTGCTTCGGAACTGCGACCGTCGGACCCACTTGGGTCGGCGGGATTTTGCCGTGTTGACCCTCCTGGTGCGGTTCGGTCTTCGCGCAGGTGAGGTGGCGGATTTAGAGCTCGACGACATTCATTGGACACGAGGTGAGATCGTTATCCGAGGAAAAGGACTGCGAGAAGATCGGCTACCCCTTGCCTGCGATGTCGCAGAAGCGATCGTGGCCTACTTGCGCCGCAGCCGGCCGCAGACGAGCTGCCGGAGATTCTTCCTGTCGAGCATCGCTCCACTCCGGGGGATCACCGGCTGCGCGGTGGGACGGATCGTCCATCGGGCCTGTATTCGAGCAGGGCTGGCACCCATCGGCTCCCATCGACTCCGCCACAGCGCTGCCACGCAGATGCTCCGTAAAGGTGCCTCGCTATCCGAGATCGCTCAGGTGCTGCGGCATCGCAAAGTCGACACGACGGCGATCTACGCCAAAGTCGACCGGCGTGGCTTGCGAGAGCTGGCTCGGCCGTGGCCAGGAGATGTGGCATGAGCGGACTCAGCCAAGCGTTGAACGATTACCTTGCTCTCCGACGTGGCCTGGGCTACAAGCTGCAGACTGCAGAAACCCTCCTATCTAACTTCGTTCACTACGTCGAAGAGCAAGGCAGCTCCTTCGTGACAACGAAGTTGGCCGTGGACTGGTCAATCCTACCGACCGATACCTCACCGACATGGAAAGCGAATCGCCTCTGCGTGGTACGCGGTTTTGCAAAATATGTGAATGCCTTTGACTCTCGGACCGAGATCCCTTCCCAAGATCTCCTACCGTACATGAAGAGACGGCCCACGCCCTACCTGTACTCCGACAAGGAGATCGTGGAGCTTTTGAATGCCGCGAGAGGATTCTCCAGTCCCCTGAAGGCACGCACCTATACCACCCTGCTCGGCTTGCTGGCGGTTACGGGAATGCGCATCGGGGAGGCCATCAATTTGGACTGCGCTGATATCGATTGGGACGACAAGCTGCTTGTCGTCCGCGAAAGCAAGTTTCGCAAGTCCCGCGAGATCCTGCTTCATTCGACGACGATCGAGGCGCTGCACGCCTACGCGCGTACACGGGCTCAGTTCTTTCCACGCTTGCACACGCCGAGCTTCTTTGTCTCCCGCGCGGGCACACGACTCATCTCTACTAAGGTCTCTGAGAAGTTTCCCGCCCTTCTACGTCGGGCGGGGTTGTCTGACCGAGGCCCACGCCTGCCTCACATCCATGATTTTCGTCACACCTTTGCCGTCAAAACGCTTCTGGGCTGGTACAAGGCAGGCGTGAACGTGGAGTCCCGACTGCCCTTGCTTTCAACGTACCTCGGTCACGTCAGCCCGACTAGCACTTACTGGTACCTGACGGCCACGCCGGAATTACTCCATCTAGCCGCCGAGCGCCGTGAGCCCATTCCGGGAGGGCTGTCATGACATCACTCGCTCCTCTCCTCGAAGCTTTCTTCACGCAACGGCTGCAAAAACAAAGGCAAGTCAGCCCCAACACCATCGCCTCCTATCGGGACACTTTCCGCTTACTCTTGGCCTTTGCCCAAACTCATCTCGGTAAGGAGCCCTCGGTCTTGCTTCTCACGGATCTGGAGGCACCTTTCGTCGGGGCCTTCCTCGACTACCTGGAGAAGGAGCGCAAAAACAGCGCGCGAACTCGCAACTTGCGCCTGGTGGCGATCCACTCCTTCTTCAGATACGTGGCCTTGATGGAGCCTGCACACAGCGCGCTCATTCAACGCGTCCTCGCCATACCGCAAAAACGCTTTGACCGAAACCTCGTTACCTTCCTGACCCCTGCCGAGAGCGAAGCCCTCCTCGCCGCTCCCGACCGGTCGGGCTGGATCGGACGACGCGACCACGCGTTGTTGGTTTTGGCCATTGACACGGGTCTCCGCGTCTCCGAACTGCTGAATCTAAAGTGTGAAGACGTCGTGCTCCAAGCTGGTCCCCATGTGCAGTGCCTAGGCAAGGGACGCAAGCACCGCTGTACACCGCTAAGGCCGCTGACGGTCGCTGTGCTCCGCACTTGGCTAAAGGAGCTCAACGCCATTCCGTCCGACCCGCTCTTCCCCTCTCGTCGCGGTGTCACGCTCAGCCGGGACGCCGTAGAGAAGTTGGTGACCAAGTACGCCGCTATCGCGAGCCGGAAATGCTCCTCGCTCAAGGACAAGCGCATCACTCCGCATGTCTGTCGACACACCACAGCCGTCGAACTCTTGCGCGGGGGCGTCGACCGTTCCGTTATCGCCTTGTGGCTCGGGCACGAGTCGCCCGAGACAACCAAGATGTACCTCGACGCCGACCTCTCCATCAAGGAACAGGCCCTTGCCCGGACCGCGCCCCGTGGTACGAAACCCGGTCGCTTCCACCCAGATGATACCCTTATGGCCTTCCTTATCAGTCTATGACTATGCCGCGTCGATCTCGCTCCCTGCCTCGGCTGGCGTGTAGAGATCCGCCACAGTCGGCATAGTCCCGCAGTCGGCATAGGAGTAAC